>JAGOBN010000369.1 GCA_017999235.1 Anaerolineales bacterium
GTGTTGTTGGAGTGCAACGTCTCGGGCGAGGCCGCCAAAGCCGGGTTTGCGGCGGCGGACCCTGCCGCTTGGGAAGCGGTCTTGGACAGCTTCGGGGCGGTGGTGGCCCTGGCAGGTCTGGAGGTGCGCGGGCTGATGACCATGGCGCCGCTGGATACGGATCACGCGACGGCGCGTCCGGTCTTCGCCCGCTTGCGGGCGCTGCGCGACGCGGCCCAGGCGCGTTATCCGGCCGTCGCGTGGACGGAACTGTCGATGGGGATGACGGATGATTTTGAAGGCGCCATCGCCGAAGGCGCGACGCTGGTCCGGGTGGGCCGCGCGCTGTTTGGCGAGCGCGCCTAATCGAAGGAGAGATCGCGTGGCTGCTGGATTATCGACGGTGGTGGACGGCGTCGTGATGGCGCTCAGCTTGATCCTGGTGGGGCATGCCCTGATGTCTTTCGCGCCGCTGGATCCCTGGCATCCGGTGCGCCGCACCCTGGCGCAGCTGGCGGAGCCGATTGTGCAACCGTTCCGGAATTTGATCCCGCCGGTGGGCATGTTTGATTTTTCGATCATGGTGGCATTGATCGTCATCCAGGTGGCGGGTGAGCTGATCAAGGTCATGCTGCGCGCCGCCTTCTAGGCCGGCCGTACACAGGAGGACCACGATGACCACTTTCAAAGATGCGCGCACCGGCGCCGCGATCACGGTCAAAGTGACGCCCAAGGCCAAAAAGACGGGTGTGGCCGGCGTGCTGGAGGACGGCACGCTGAAGATTCAGGTGACGGCGCCGGCCGAGGACGGCAAGGCCAACGCGGCGCTGGTGGCGTTCTTGGCCGAGACCCTGGGCCTGAAACCCAGCCAGGTGGAGATTGTGGCCGGCCTGAGTTCGGAGCGCAAACTAATTTCACTGATCGGCGTGACGCCGGCGGATGTGGACGCCAAACTGGTGCCGGCCAAAAAAGCGCCGCGCGCCAAGAAAACGCCGGCCAAACGCGGGGATGAGCGTTAGCGCCTGATCAGCCGCCCAGTATAGAAAAACGCCACGGTGACGCGTGGCGTTTTTGATTCGGCGCGGCGCGGTTCTTTACGCGGGGGCGTGCAGCCGCTGGCCGGTGGCGGCGGACAGCTGGGCCAGCGCGCGGTACGCGGCATCCCGCACTAAAGGAAAGTCGGGATCGCGCAGGGCGCCGTAGAGCGGGCCGGCGGCGCTGGGTTCGCCCAGCCGCGCCAGCGCTTCCGCCGCCGCGAGGCGGGCGGGCTCATCGCCTTCACGCAGGGCGTGGTTGAGCACTTCCACGGCGGCCCGGCCAGGCGGCACGCCCAGGCCGCGCGCGGCCGCCCAGGCCACCAGCCAGCCCTGGTTTTCCGGCGCCGCGTAAGGCTCCGGCGTCTGGACGGGCGGCTCTTTGAGCCGGCCCAGGATGTCTTGGGCCGCGTTGCGGACGTACCACTCCTGCTCCCGGCGCTGCAGGTCCTCAATCAGCGGCGGCACCCACTCCGCGCCGATCTCGGCCAGGCCCAGCACCGCCGCGCGGCGCGTCGAGAGATCGGGGTGGGCCAGCGTTTCTTTCAGCCAGGCATGGCCGAATTCAGTGTTGCGGGCCAGGGCCTGGGCGCAGGCCTGGCGCACCGCGTCGTCGCCTTGCGTCAGGCCTTGCCGCAGCGCGGCCAGCGCGGGGTCCGTGCCGATGGCGGCCAGCGCCAGGGCCGCGGCCCAGCGCACGTCCAGGTAGGGATCGGCGAAGAGCGCCACCAGCGGCGGGACGGCGGTCCCATCGCCCAACAGCCCCAGCCCCAGCGCCGCCAGCCGGCGCGTGAAAGGATCCGCGTGCGCTAACGCCTGCCTGAACAAAGCGGTGACCGAAAAATCCCCGGCGACGGTGAAGGCCGCCAGCGCCCGCACCCGCAGCCCCTCCGGCAGAGCGCCATCCAGCAGCAGCTTGCTCAGGCGGCGGAAGAGTTCGTTGCGCCACGGCGCGGCGGCCGGCGCGTCGCGCAGCCAGCGGGCGCCGATCAAGACTTCGGTTTGCAGCACATCCGGCGGCTGGGAGAACAGCCGCTTAAGGACCGGCGTGAGATCGCCCAAGGCGGCCAGGAAATACAGCGTCCAGGTCCACAGCGGCGGCGGGGCGGCGGCCGGGATGGCGGCGGCCGCGGCTTCCGGTTCGGCGGCCAGCGCGGTGGCCGCGCAATACGCCAGGATCAGCGGATGTCGGAACGCCAGCCGATCCGCGCCTTGTTTCACCAGCAGCCGCTGGGCGAGCAGGTCATCGAGGAAGGCGTTGACGTCAATCTCCGGCTGGGCGTTGGGGTTGGGGGTCGCCGGCTGGAAGAAAGGCAGGCACGCTTCCCGGGCTTGCGCGCGGGTGAGGCCGGCCGCTTCCGGGTTGGTCAGCACCGCCAGGCCCAGTTTGCCGAGGGCGCGCTGGCCGGCCGGCTTGACGCCGTGACGCAAGATGTAGGCTTCCAGCCATTCGGCCGGGCGCATGCCGCGCGGATCGCCGGCCAGCCCGGCCCACGTTTTCAGCGTCAGTTCCAGCGGGGTGCGGCCGCGGTTGCCCAGGCTCAGCCAGCCCAGCACCAACTGCGCGTCCACGGCTTCCGCCTTGAGGCGGGCGCGCGTGCGGGCCTGCGCCCAGGCGGCGGACCATTTCTGGAGCAGGGCGGCCTGATCATCCGCGGACCACGGCGCCAGGTAGACGGGCGCGAACCCCTGCCCGGTCAACCCGCCGTAGCCGGCCAGGCCGGCGGCGGCGATGATCCGCGGCTCCGGGTGCTGCCGGCGGAAAGCCGCCAGCCACTCCAGCACCAGCTCGGTCTGGCGCGCCGGCAATTCATCAAAGCCATCCAGGAAGATGACGCACGTGAACTCGCGCAGCCGCAGGCGCAGGTGGCGGGCCAGGGTGGCGGCGGTCAGCGCCGAAGCGCGCAGCTGCGCGGCGGCCACCAGCGGCTGAAGCACATCCGCGCGCGGCTTGAGCGGCAATTCAAGATCGGCGGCGTGGACGAAGATGGGCGTGGGATCGTGCGGGAAGAGCGCGGGATCGCCTTGCGTGGCGCGGGCCGCCAGATGCGCCAGCAGGGTGGATTTGCCGGCGCCCGGCCCGCCCAGGATCACCACCGGGGCGTCCCCGGCCAGCACCATTTCCAGGCGCACCGTCGGCGCGTGGTAAGCGCCCGCCAACTCCGGCCATTCCGGCAGGTGCGGGATGACGGTGTTCAGGTCTTCATCGGGCGGCGGGGTAGCAGGATCCAGGTGCGGCGGCGGCGGCCAGAAACACGGTGTAATCAGGATATCGTCGAGCGGGAACAGCGCGCCGGCCAGGTGCGCGGTCTGGGCGTAACGATAGAGGTCGGCGCGCCAGTTGCTCTCAGTGCCGGCGGTGAGCCGTTCCCGCAGACCGCGCAGGCTGCGGTAGAGCTCATCCCGCACCTGGGCCAGCGCGTGGCGGGAGCGGTAGAGCAGAGCCACCAGCAGCCAGGCGAAGAAAAAGCCGAGCCAGAAGGAAAGACCATCAAGCGTCGGGAAGCGCATGCTCAGTCAGCGTACAAGATCCGGTCACAGCCGGGACAGCGCACCAGGTCGGCTCCGCGGCGGACTTCCTGGCGGATCAGCGCGGACGGCTCAATCCCGCACCCGCCGCACACGCCGTCTTCCAGGCTGGCCACCGCGCGGCCGCGCCGGCTTTGGCGCAGGCGCTCGTAGAGGTCGCGGTCGGCGGCCGGCAGAGGCGCGGCGGTGGCCTCGCGCTCGCCGTCGAGCTTGGCCACGCGGCTTTGCAGGCCGGCGCGCTCGGCGTACAGCGCGCTTTGCTCGCGCGTGGCATGATCTTCCACCTGGTGCAGTTCGGCTTCGGTGCCGGCGGCCTGGGTTTCAGCGACTTCGGAATCGATCAAGGCGTTGAGCTGCTGCTCTTCGCTGGCGGCCAGCCGCCGTTTGAGCGACTCGATTTCGGCCTGCAGATCGCGCAGTTCCTTGGGGTTGCGGATGGCGCCGCTGTACAAGCGCTGCTCGGCTTCGCGGATCTTCTCGGTCAGCCCCAGGCTTTCGTGTTCCAGCTCCTGGAGGGTCACGCGCGCGGCGCGCTGGCGCGATTCAGCGGAGAGCAGCCGCGTGCGCGCCGCCTGCACGGAGGGATCATCGCCCAGGGCGGCGGCAATGGCGGCCAGTCGGACGCGGCAGGCGTCCAGTTCCAGATCGATGGCTTGCAGGCGATGGAGGGCGCTGACTCGGCTCATGCGGCGCGATTATAGCCCAACGCTGGCGCGGGGGGAAATTGGGCCGGCGGCGCGGGTAAAATAGCGCCATGATCTCCCGGCGCGAGTGGACTTGGGTGGGCGCCGCCGGCGCCGCCATCGTGGTGATTGCCAATCTGCCCTATCTCGCGGCGTACGCCGCGCCCAGCGGGCAGGTCTTTGGCGGCATCCTCTTTGCGTTCCAGGACGGGTTCTCGTATCTGGCAAAAATGCGCCAAGGCTGGCGCGGCGAGTGGCTGTTCACGCTGCCGTACACGGCCGAGCCGGGGGCCGGCGTCTTTCTCTACACCTATTACTTGTTCCTGGGGCATCTGGCGCGCTGGACCGGCTTAAGCCTGGAAGCGGTCTACCACGGCGCGCGGCTGGCGGGCGGCGGCTTGATGCTGGGCGCGGCCTATCGCCTCATTGCGCGTTTTGTGGATACCGTGAACGGGCGCTGGCGCGCCTGGCTGCTCTTCAGCCTGGGGAGCGGGCTGGGCTGGCTGGCCGCGCCCTGGCTGCCGCTGCCGCCGGATTGGTGGATCACCGAAGCGCTCCCGTTCCTCAGCTTGATCAGCAACGCGCATTTCCCGCTGGCCTGGGCGCTGCTGCTGTTTCTGCTGGAAGTGACCCTGCCCGGCGTGGCGGAGATGCCCCTGGGCCGCCGGCTGGCGTGGGCGGCCGCGGTGACGCTTATGCTGTCCCAGGTTCAACTGCTGGCTTTGATCCCGGCC
>JAGOBN010000370.1 GCA_017999235.1 Anaerolineales bacterium
CGCCGGCCGAGTTCGGCTGTGATAGCCGGGAGCTGTTGCGGGCGCTTGACCGGGACGGAATCCAGACGCGGCCCCTGTGGCAGCCGATCCACTTAAGTCCAGCGCATCGGGCCGCCGGCTCGCTGGCCTGCCCAGTGGCGGAACACCTTAGCCGTCAGGCTCTGAGCTTGCCCAGTTCGGTGGGGTTGTGTACAGCTGACCAAGATCGAGTCATTCAGGCGGTGCGCGAGAGCGCTGGCAATGCCTGAAGCGATTGAAAATTTCCAGGATGCCCTTACCTCCCGCGTATGTCTTTTTTGCTGCCTCGCGCGCACAGGCAGAAGATGCTCTGATCGTCAGCCAACAACTCGCGGCGCCGGTCTGGATCGTGCCCCTTTGGCCGGACGTGCTGCACTATGTCTCAACCCGGCCGTTGGCGACCCACGTTAGCCTGGCCAGTTTGGCGACGAACCTGCCCCCTCGATTTCAAAAACTGGCGCTGTCGGTGCGGGGCCGCTGGCTAATTAGTCGGCTGGCCGCGCAGCGGCCGGTGGTGGTGTTCGGTGATGATATGAACCAATACCAGACTGCGACCATTCAGGCCGCGCAGCGTCTGGGTCTGCCCAGCGTGCTGATGCAGGACGGATTGCTCGACCCGTATGATCTTGACCGCGTGGTTGAAGGCCCGCGCCGGGTAACCCGCTACGGACTGGCCGTGCTGCGCTCTCTCAAGCTCCTGCCGGTTTTCAACAACCGGTATGGAATGGGCGGGTGTGACCATGTCGCGGTCTATGGTTCCTCGACGGTCGACTTGTTGTCACAGTGGGGGGCAGACCCGGCTCGGCTGCATCTAACCGGCGCGCCGCGGTTCGATCCGCTGTTTAAGCTGGCCGCATCCCCATTCTCTGCGGCGCGCCCGGTTGTCTTGTGCTTGGGCCTGCTGCTGGCCGAGCGATATTGGGGCACGGCCGAGCAGGACCGCCAGTGGCTAGGCGTGCTGGAAGCCGCCGCGCGGCAGTTCCCCGGCCGGCGTTTTATCCTGCGGCCCCATCCTTCCGAAAGCCTGGATCGTTATCGGGAGCGTTTGCATGAGATCGGCGCCACCGCTGTGGAAGTGCGGCGCGACGATGATTTGTATGAGCTGCTGCTGAGCAGTGAAAGCGTGGTGACCCATTACCTTACGACGGTGTTGTTTGAGGCTATCATCCTCGGCCGGCCAGTTGTTTTTTTGGAGTCTCCGGCTGCGTATCAGCGCAACAGTTTCATGGACGACCGGGTTGTGACGCGCTTGACGGATTGGGGGAAACTGCCGGGAACCCTGGCCGGCCTGTCGGAGACCAATCCGGCCGAGTCGCGGGAAGCCGACCGGCAAGCCTACATCGGCCGGCATTTCGGCTTTCAAGACGGCGCGAGCGGCCAGCGTGTAGCCGCTTTGCTCTCTCAGGTGCGGGCGCATGCACTGGCTCACTGAGCGTTGGCGCCGCTGGACTGCCCTCCCGCTGCTCGCCAATGTGGCGGCGGCCTCGGGCGGCAAGGTCGTTTTTTTTGGTGCGTCCTTAGTGCGTAACGTTGTCCTGGCGCGGCTTTTGGCGCCGGCGGACTTTGGTGCCTGGAGTTTGGGGTTGGTGTGGCTACAATATGCGCAATGGACACATTTGTCGATCCTGAATGCTTTTCGCTTGGATGGCGCGCGTCTGCGCGGCGGCGGGCAAGCGGCCGAAGTTGACCGCTTGCGGCGGTTGACCTGGACGGCCTGTGTGTTGCCGGCCGTGCTGGTGGGGGCCGTGGCCGCCATTGTCGCCGGCTTATATCCGGATCCACATTTCCGGCCAGCGATCGTCATGTTGGCCGGCTTGATCCTGCCGTTTCAGTTCTACGCGTTTGCTACTTCCTGTTTGAGTGTCGAGGAACGCTTTGGATTGTTGGCACGCCTGCAGACGTTATACGCGGTGGTTAATCTGGTGTTGACCGTCGGCCTGACATGGCGGTGGGGCTTCGCCGGAGCCGTCATCGCTCAGATCGGCTCCTATCTGGCGGTCTTGCTCATTTATCGGCGCCATTTCCCGATCGTGACCCGGCCCTATTTTGATCGGGATTTGTTCTGGGTCCAACTTCAGATCGGGCTGCCCGTCGGCCTAAATGGGTTGGTGTATAGCGTGTTCGTGACCATCGACCGCACACTGGTGGTGTCGCTGCTGGGACTGGCCGCGCTGGGCCAATATGGGATGACCTCCCTGGCGCGCTCATCGATCGGTCTCTTGCCTGATGCGATCAGCGAGGTCGTCTATATGCGTCTGTCGACGCGCTACGGGGAGACGCGCAACGTGGCGGCGCTGGTGCCCATAGCCATCCTGGCGGATCGGCTCCTGGCACTAGTGGTGGCCCCGGTCATCGGGTTGGCGGTGATCTGGGTTCCATGGGCGATCCAATGGATGCTGCCGGCCTATCAGCCGGGCATCAGCGCACTGCAGATTTTTCTCCTGGGGTTGTTCTTCCTGTTTCCGGTCTATGCGGGCGTGGTGCTGACGTCCATCGGCCGGGCCGCGGAATTGCTGGTGCTGTACGCGTTGGCGACGACGGGGCAGGCCGCGTTCATTTGGGTGGGCATCCAAATACTGGGGATCACCGGGGCAGCCGCCGGCACGCTGGGTGGCGGGGTCCTGGTGTTTTTGTTGGTGAATGGATGGGGCTTCTTTCGCGCCGGCGTTCGGCCGACCCAGATCACCCGCCATGTCGTGGCCTGTACGATCCCTTTTCTGATGCTTGGCCTCGGGCTGGGCGCGGCGGCGGCCATCGGCTGGGCCGCCGGACCTAGCCGGGGTTGGCCTCTGGCGGAACTAGGGGCGAGTCTCCTGTTCTTGACTGTTAATATGCCCTATGCTGCTTTTGCAGCGCTGAGGCTCCGCCGTCAGTTGCGTGGACCGTATGCGTAATGAGCCGCGCATGTTGATCTTGAGCACACGGGTGGTAAGTGTGGGCCTCCTGGTTGCTGTGTCTAGCTTTGGGCTGACCGGGTTCTGGATCAATGCTAGCAATCTGCAAATCGTGCGAGGTGTGATGCGTTCCCCCTGCGTCGAGTGCGGGGCTCAGGCCGATCCGGCTATCAGCCCAGCGGTGCGTGAGTCCCTGCGTCTGCGCTTTGAGGCGCTGACCGGCCGCGCAGCCGCAGTGCGCTGGCAATTGCAGGCAGAGAATGACTGGCCCCCTTCTGATCTAGAACTACTGCTGGTGGTGGGTCAGGCGTTAGCGGCCGGCGGCGATAGCGCGGCGGTGCGCGAGTTGGTGGGCGATCGGCGGCTGTGTCAAAGTTATTTCCCAGTGGCGCTAGCGGCGACCTTAGAAACCAAACATGGGGTGCAAGCCGCGCGCGAGGTGTATCAGCAGATTTGGACAGTGTGCGCGGACCAACCGGCGGGTTTGACCGCGCTGGAGAGGCTGGCCGATTTGGAATACCGCGCCGGGCAGTTGCCGGCCGCCCTGCATTGGATCGCCCAATTGACCCGTGAGCGCCCGCTTGAGGCGTCCCGGTGGGCCGAATTGGCCCGATTTCAGTTAGAGGCCGGCCAATTTGAACTAGCGCGGGATACGGCTGATTACAGCCTGAGCCTGGACTCTAGCCTCCGCAATCTGGGCGCCCGGGCGTTTCGGGGAATAGCGTTGCTGCGGCTCGGAGCCGCGGAAGCGGCGTTAGCAGATCTGGAACAGGTAGAAGCCTCTGGATCGACCAGCCCGTGGAATCGGGTGGCGCTGGCTCAGGCATACTGGCAAACTGGTCGGCGGGACGCGGCCCGCCAGACACTGGCCCTCCTTTTGAGGGCGTCACCGGATTTCGAGCCGGCCCAGCGCCAGCTTGAGGCTTGGAGCGGCCTCCCATGATTTATCGCTTGATCCGCCCCTCTCGCGAAGTGCTGCCGGGTCTTCTGCTCTTCGGCTTGGTGGTCGGCGTAGGAGTTGTGGCAGCTGTAAATCCCCCTGGGGCACTGCTGCTGGCCGGTGCGCCCCTGGGCCTTTGGTTGCTGGTACGCTTGGCGCGGTCTTCGCATGCGTTGATTTTTCTGGCGCTGGCCTGGGGGTTGCTGAAAAGCCTGCCCATGCTGGATATTTTGAATGAGGATGCGCGCGTATCGGTGTTAGGCCGGCCGATCAGCACCGTTGGGGTGACTTTATTGATGTTGGCGGGTCTGGTTGTAATCCGGTCGGGTTGGGTGCTCCTGGCCAAACGCCAGGCCTCACTGCGAAAGCAGCCTTTGCTTATCTTCTTTTTCTACAGCGCGTTGTCGTTGCTATGGGGAACGGAGGCAGCGTTCACAGCCGGTATCCGCTGGATCGGCTACCTGACTATCTTAACCGGGGTGTATGTCTTGACTTTGGAGAAGGCGGATGATCTGTCCACGGCGGGTCGTTTGTCCCGCGAAATCATGCTGGTGTTGACACTGTTCGCCACAATTAGCTTGATTTCTGGACGCGAGTTTACGGCTTCGCAAGATCTGCGGGGCGAACGCCTGATTGGTATCGCCGGCTCGCCCAATATCCTGGCCGGGGCCTTGACTATGCTTTTAGCGCCTTGTTTGGGGATTGTGTTGACGAAAGGCCTTGGACGCGCTGAGCGCTGGCTGGCGTGGCTGGGCCTGGGTCTGGGCGGTTTAGCGCTGTATTTTTCGTTCAGCCGAAGCGGCTGGGTTGGCATTGCTGTGGCGGTTGTGGTGGCATTGGCGGTCAAACGCCGCTGGCCGTGGCTGGCGGTGCTAACTAGTGTAGCTGGCGTGACCCTCCTTGGCGTCAGTTTGCTGGAAGTGCGGGTTGGCTTTATCGGCAACCTCACCACTTTCTTGAATAACCCGTTCGACGTGGACCTGGCGGGATGGGAAACAGCAACAACTCGACTGGTATTATGGCGGGACGCTCTGACCGATCTGGCTCAAGGTGCGGCCGTGATGGTGGGCGGCGGGGCCGGCACCGTCAACACCTGG
>JAGOBN010000371.1 GCA_017999235.1 Anaerolineales bacterium
CGACTATGCGGCGCAGCACTACGTCGTCAATCCGGGCGCCGCGACCTTCCCCAAGGTGCCGGCGCTGTTGGCCGAGGCGTATGATTTGGCCGTTCGCCGGCACGCAAAACGCCCGCCAGCGGCCTGATCGGGCCGAGCGAATCTCCGCCGGCCGCGGACGCGCCGTTTCCGGCCAATCTCTAAGTTGGCAAGAGGAAATCCATGAGCACCGTATTCGTAAATATCGGCATGAGCCTGGACGGCTACCTGGCGCCGGAAGGCATGACCCTGGAGCACTGGGACAAGCCGGAGTACAAGGACTGGGGCGCCAAGTGGGGGGCCTTGATGGGCTGGGTCTTGGGCCAGCAGTACTTCCGCGAAAATCTCCAGCTTGGGCCGGGGGGCGAAACCGGCCCGGTCAATGATATGCTGCGGACCACCACGGAACGCATTGGCGCCAACATCATGGGCAAGCGGATGTTTGAGGGCGGCGAGCGCGGCTGGCCGGAGGAGGCGCCGTTTCACACCCCGGTCTATGTCCTGACCCACACGCAGCGCCCGCCGTGGGTCCGCCCAGGCGGGACGACGTTTTACTTCGTCACTGCTGGCCCAGAGCGGGCGCTGGAGCTGGCCCGGGCGAGCGCCGGCGGCCGCGATATTCGGATCGCGGGCGGCGCCGAGGTGATCCAGCAATACTTGAATCTGGGAGTCGTCGACGAGCTGGAAATTGCGCTGGCGCCCGTGCTGTTTGGCGGCGGGCGGCGGCTTTTCGACAACCTGCGTGAGCCGGCGCCTCGCTTTCGCATTGACCGGGTCATCGACAGCCGCGCGGCCACGCATCTGCGCTATGTGCGGGAAGCGTGAGTTTGAAACCAGCTGTCCCAGCCGGCCCAATGGGGCGGGTGGAGGCAGCCCGTGGTGTGAGCGAGAAAACGGGTCATACAAGGAAACCCCGCATGGCTAAATTGACTTATTCGGCGCTCATGTCACTCGATGGCTATATCGAAGATATCCACGGCCAGTTCGACTGGGCCATGCCCGATGACGACGTGCACCGTTTCATTAACGACCTTGAACGAACCAATGGCACCTACCTCTTTGGCCGGCGCATGTACGAAACCATGGCGGTGTGGGAGACCGATCCCGGACTCGCCGCGGGGGCGCCGCTCCTGCAAGACTTCGCGCAAATATGGCAGGCGGCCGACAAGGTCGTATTCTCAAAGACCCTGGCGGCCGTCTCCACTGCCCGGACACGGCTGGAGCGGGACTTCACTCCGGAAATCGTCCGGCACCTGAAAGCCACTTGCCATCACGATATCGCGATCGGCGGTGCGGATCTGGCCCGCCAGGCGTTGGCGGCCGGCTTGGTTGATGAGTGTCAACTCTTCTTGATGCCGGTGGTGGTGGGAGGCGGCAAACCGGCTCTCCCAACTTCCAGCCGCCTGGCCCTGGAACTGCTGGAAGAAAACCGCTTTGGCAACGGCACGGTTTACCTGCGCTACCGAATGAAGTAGCGGCCTGACGCTGAGGTGCTCCGGCAGTTTCAGGCTGAGCGCGGCACCCGCTTGATCGTCGCGGCGCGGGCCGGAGCGCTGCTGCTCGAGCCGACCATCCGTTCCCCAGAACGCCGATATTTAGCGCGGTAAACGGCATCGATCCGGTCGTAGGTCTCGGGATCAGCCGTCTCCTCGAAAATGACATCCTGCTCCACGCCGCCGGCCTGGCAGAAGACGCAGGTGCCGTCAGACCAGGCGGAGGGCGCGGCTACCAGATCGCCGGCCGCACACAAGACAGTTGCGCGCAAGACAGTTTTCTCCTGGGTAATCCCGCTGGCGCGGTGTTTTCTTGGCCAACGGCCTAAATGTCCAGCTTGACGCTGCTGAGCCGTTTGACTATCGCCGGGTCGCGGTGGTCGAAAAAGGCGCTGGTCTTGGTGTCCAGGGTCACGAGACTGTCCATCTCGGCCGGGCTCAACTCAAAATCGAACACGGCCAGATTTTCGATAATTCGCTCCCGGCGGACGGACTTGGGGATCGCCACGACCTCGCGTTGGATCAGCCAGTGCAGGACCACCTGGGCCACCGATTTGTGGTGCCGGCCGGCGATGGCGCGCAGCAGTTCGTTTTCAAACAGCTGGTGGCGGCCCTCGGCGAACGGCCCCAGGCCTCGATCTGAACCCCGTTCTCCCGCAGGAACTGCTGGGCCTCCACCTGCTGGCAGAATGGGTGGGTCTCAATCTGGTTGACCGCCGGCACGACCGGATGATGCATGATGAGATCCATCACGCGATCCGGCTGGAAATTACTCACGCCGATGGCTTTGATCCGCCCGGCCCGATAAAGCGCCTCCATCGCCCGCCAAGCGCCATGGACATCGCCATAGGGCTGGTGGATCAGGTAGAGATCCAGATACTCCAATTGCAGGCGGGCCAGGGATTTCTCGAACGCTCGGCGGGCACTGTCGTAGCCGGCGTCCTGAACCCAGAGCTTGGTCGTGACAAAGATCTCGGCCCAGGGCAGGCCGCTCTGCTGGATGGCCCGGCCGACCGCTTCTTCGTTCAAGTATGAAGCCGCGGTGTCGATCAGGCCATAGCCGGCGCGCAGGGCGTCCAGCACACTGCGCTCACATTCGGCGGGATCGCGCACCTGAAAGACGCCAAATCCCAGCATGTGCAAGACGGGCAGGTCTTCGGCCGGCGCGCGCAGCCGGATTGGCTCCCGTTCGCCATCCGGGGCGGGCCGGCCCGCGCCCTGAGCGCTTGAACCGCCGGCGGCTAGCCGGTGGGCTGAGTTGGTATACTGGGGAAAAGGAGGCCAACGATGAGCGACTACATCCCCAGTCCGCGGCAGTGGGTGGCTGAGCAAGTTGAGTTGTATGAGGGCAGCGGGGGCACGGCGGGCCTGACTTTGAGAGATACCGGTCTGCCCGTCATCATTGTGACCAATCGCGGGCGCAAGACCGGGGCCATTCGCAAGACCCCGCTCATGCGGGTCGTGGATGGAGCCAACTACATCCTGGTGGCTTCGCAGGGCGGGGCGCCGGAACATCCGGTGTGGTATCACAACTTAAAGGCTGATCCCCGCATTGAGGTTCGCGACCAGACGGAAGTCTACAGCATGCGCGCGCGGGAGGTGACCGATCCGGCCGAGCGCGAACGCCTCTGGGGCCTGGCGGTCAAGGCCTTTCCGCCCTATCAAGACTATCAGGCGAAAACCCAGCGCGTCATTCCAGTCTTTTTGGCCGAACCCGTGGACCCAGCGGGGTGAGAAGCGGCGGCTGGTAAGCTCGGCTGGCCTGGGGGCTGCGGCCAGCCTCCGGGCCGGCGGTGTCCGAGGCGGGGCCGCTGAGCCGTCAAGCGGCGGCGGCGGCTATGTCCGCTAGGTGCCGCGCGATTGCCCGCCGGAACAGCCGTGAAATCAGCCATACAGCCGGATAGGTCGCCGGCCCGCGGGGGAACATGCGGATGGTCCGGGTGACGAAGGTGGCTGATGGTCGGGCCTCGAACCGCCAGTCTTCCGTGAAGTGCGTGGCCAGATACTTCAGGGGCGGGGTGAACTCCTGCAAGCGCATCCCGACCGCCTGGCCCTCGACCCAGGCGTAGATTTCTTCGACATGTTCCGAGCCATCCGTGTTGCGCACCCGAATACGCGACCCAACCATGGCGGCGGTGCGCTGCTCGTACTGGGCGCTCTGGATGCCGGGCAGGATCCCGTTCCCGCTGAACTCGCTCCAGCGGCTGGTGTCGGCCAGACCGGCGCAAATTACCTCCGCCGGGGCGGGGATCAACTGGCTGCATTGGAATTCAATCGGCTGCATGCTCACGTCCTGTGTCAGAAGGCCGGGGCGGGCCGGGCCTGGCCGGCCGCTATTTATCCAGCAGTTGGAGCTGGCGCTTGAGCGTCTGGCGGAGTTTGGCGCGCTGGGCTTGAACATCCGCCAGGCTGCTGAACTCGGCCAGCCGGCGCCCATCCGCATAGTCGCCGGCGAGGAAACCGGAGCCATCATCGGCTTGCGCGCCGCCCCAAAACACGAGCCGGATCCGATCCTGGCGGTACAGGTTGAACACCACCAGATACCGGGCGTACTGCTTGGGATCAGACGGCTTCATCTCCCCAGTATAAAAGAACGTGGGCGCATTCCACTTGATTTCCTCGCCGATTGCCCGATCCACCTTCAAGATGATTTGTCTCAAGGCTACCACGACATCGGCCAAGGGATGTTTTAGGCCCCGCATATAGGCGTTTACTTTTTCCGGCTCGGACAGTTTCGTGGTTTTCTGGGATGCCATAGCGATCGCGGTGCTTCCGTTGATGGGTCAGGGTGCGGTCAAAGCCAGATGCCAGCCGGCAACGGATGGCCGGCGGCCCAGGCGGATCAGCGGATCCGAACGGATGGACTTGATCCGTTAGAGCCGCGTATCCAGTGGGCGGGCCCCCCGACGCCGGCCGGCGCTAGGCCGGCGCCGCTGGTCCCCGCCGCGCCCGGTAGAACTGCTTCAAGAGCGCCAGTTCATTGATAAACGTCCACTCGTCCACAATCCGGCCGGCCCGGATCAGGTGCTGGGTGAGGCCCCAGACGCGCACCGGCGCGCCGGTCGGGGCCCCGAAGATCCCGTCGCCGGCATGGGTGCCGACCAGGCTCCAGCGCATCGACGTGCGGTAGACGCCGGGCGCCTCTTCGTTCCAGAACAGCTGGTCGATGGCGAAGCGCGCATCGGGGAAGGCCGCCAGCAGGGAGAGCACAAAGGCGGTGTAATCGCCGCGCCCATACTCGGTCTGGCCGTGGGTGCGGTGGAACTGCATGTCCGGCGCATAGGCCTCGCGGATGACGTTGAACATGCGCCGGTTCCAGATCTCGTGCAGGTTCCGGCGGACAAAGTCATCCACTTCGAAGCCGGCCCCCGCCGGCGGCTTGGCCGGATACGGCGCCGGCGCATACTGGCCCAGCCGATGCTCCACGTCCCCATAG
>JAGOBN010000372.1 GCA_017999235.1 Anaerolineales bacterium
GTGCTGGTACATCCACGGCAGGGTGATGATGATCTCATCCACGCGCTCGGTTTTGAGGATGGGCTCCAGTTCCTCCAGCCGGCCCAGGGACTTGAAGCGCCCCAGCTCCAGCTTGCTCTGGTCGTCATCCACAAATCCCACAATCTGATAACCCAGCGCCGGCTGGGCCACGATGGTGCGCATGACGGTGCGGCCCATCTCGCCGGCGCCCACAATCAGCACGCGCGCCACGCCCACGCCGCGCCGGCGCAGCGCGTCCCGCACGGCCTGCTGGCCGAGCCGGCCCAGGCCGACCAGCGCGATGGTCAGGGCGATGGCCCACAGGATCAGGCCGCGCGAATACACCAGCGGCTGGAGGAAGAAGACCACGGCGAAGGCCAGGACGCCCACGGTGGTGGTGGCGTTGGCGATGCGGTACAGCTCGGTGAACCAGCTGCCGCCCCGGCGGGGCGTGTAGGCGCCGTCTAAGCCCAGGAAGAACACCATCAGGCCGGTATAGGCGATCTGGAATTGCAGGTAGGCGCTGTAGGGGGCGCGGAACGAATCGAGCACCGGCACAAACAGCTCCAGCGTGTAGCGCATGACGTACGCTAAGGCGAACGCGACGTTGATCAAGATCACGTCGATGAGGAGGGTCAGAGCCAGGGGGCGAAGGCGTTTCATGGTGTGAGCGCCGGAGGCCGGCCCTCGGGGCTGATCAGTCTCTAACGCCGGTGGGCCGCCAGGGCCAGCCGGTAAGTGTCGGCGGTGCGCGCGGCCGTGGCCGCCCAGGTAAAGCGCGCGGCCTGGGCCGGCCCGCGCGCGCCCAAATCCGGGCCGGCGGCCAGGGCCTGCCCCAGCGCGGCGGCCAGGGCGTCCACATCGTTGGGCGCCACGGTCAAGGCCGCGTCCCCGGCCGCCTCCGGCAGCGAGGAGACGTTGGACGTCACCACCGGCCGGCCGCAGGCCAGGGCCTCCACCACCGGCAGCCCAAAGCCTTCCAAAGACGATGGATACGCGAAGGCGGCGGCGGCGTTGTACCACAGCGGCAGATCGTCGGCCGGCACAAAGCCCGGAAACAGCACCGCCTCCTGCAGGCCCAAGCGCTCCACCTGGCGGAACAACTCCGCGTACAGCCAGCCCTTGGCGCCGGCGATCACCAGCCGCAGATCCGGCTGAGCGGCGCGCATGCGCGCGAAGGCGGCCACCAGCGTCCCCAAATTCTTGCGCGGCTCGAGCGTCCCCAGGTACAAGATGAAGCGTTCCGGCAGCCCCTGCCGCGCGCGAAACGCCGCCGCCTCCGCCGCCGGCCGGGGCCGGAAGCGCGCGTCCACGCCGGGATACGCGACGTCAATGTGGTCGGCCGGCACCTTCAGCCGGCGGATCAGGTCGGCTTTGCCGCTCTCGGAAATGGCCAGCACGCGCCGCGCGCGCCGGACGGCATAGCTGGTGCTGGCGCGCAGATACAGGCGCTGGGCCGGCGGGAATTTCTCCGGCAGCTGCCAGAACGAGAGATCATACACGGTCACCACGGCCGGCCCGGCATACGCCACGGGCAGGGCGAAGGCCAGCCCGTGCAATAAATCCGGGCGCGCCCGCCACAGTGCCCACGGCTGCACGCACTGTTCCCACAGGATGCGGACCAGGGGCCGGTCGGTGGGCAGGCGGCTGCGGACCAGGCGGCCGCGCGCCATCTCCGGCTGGCCGGCGCCGACAAAGACCGTGAAGTCAAACTCGGGCGCGGCGGCCGGCAGATGCCGGAGCAGGTTGTCGATGTATTGATGGATCCCGGCGCTGCGATAAGACGCGCGCCCAAAGAGCAGGTGCGCGTTTAGCGCCAGGTGCGGCATGGGGCGATTATAGCTGAGGCCGCGCTTCAGCCGGCCGCCAGCGTCCGGTAGACGGCGAGGGTCTGCTCGGCGACCTTGGTTTGGGTGAAGTGGGCGGTCACGCGGGCGCGGCCCAGGCCGGCCAGCCGGGCGCGCAGCTCGGCGTCATCGCGCAGGACGCGCAGGTGGCGGGCCAGCGCGGGGACGTTCTCTTCCGGGAAGACCAGGCCGGCATCGCCGATGACGTGCGGCAGTTCGCCGCTGTCTGAGCCGATGACGGGGACGCCGCAGGCCATGGCCTCAATTAGCACCCGGCCGAACTGCTCTTTCCAATTGGGGCGGGTGCGGGAGGGCAGCACCAGCGCGTCCAGCTGGGGAAGCAGGGCCGGCATCTGGGTGGACGGCACCGGCGCCTCCAGCGTCACCCGGTCTTGCAGACCCATGTCCTGAATGAGGTGCTCCAACAGCCGCTGTTCCGGCCCGGAGCCCACCAGCCGCGCCCGGACGCGCGGCGCCTGCGCCAGGGCCAGCAGCAGCAGGTCCACGCCCTTTTCCGGCACCAGCCGGCCGGCGTAGCCCACGGTGAACGGCTGTTCCGGCCGGCGGTCCAGCGGCCGGAACAGGTCGGGGTCCACGCCGAACTGCGGGATGACGGTCAGCGGCCCGCGATAGCCCTTGGCGCGCCAGACCGCTTGCGCGGCCAGGTTGCCCACCAGGCCGGCGTCGGCGCGCCGCAGCACATCCCGTTCCAGCCAGCGGAAGGGCGGCGGGTAGACGCGGTGCAGGTTCTGCCAGGAGAAGAAGAGCGTGCGCGCGCCGCGCGCCTGCGCCTGGCGCAGCGCCAGCCAGGTGGCGAAGTTATAGGGCTCTTCATCAATATGCACGATCTCCGGGCGCACGCGCCGCAGCAGCGCGTCAAAAAACGGATAGAAGTGCAGGTGGAAGTTGCCGTTGAGGGCGATGGGCGTCACGGTCAGGTCGTAGCCGGTGGTGTAAGCGCGTTCCAGCGGCAGGACGCCGCGCTCGTCGCGCCACTCCGGCGGCACGGCCACGGTCAGGTCCACGCCGCCGGCGGCCAGGGCCTCCAGTTTGCGCTGGTAAGCGCCGACGACACAGGCTTTGGACAGCATCAAGACGCGCATAGCGTCCATTTTAGCTTAGGGCCGGCCGCCCACGTTCCGTGCTACACTGCCGCCGCCGCGCCCGCCGCTCCCATCGGAGGCCTCATGCCCAGCAAACTTGGCCCGCACGCGCTTACCCCGTCCGCCGATCTGCGCCGGTTGGTGGAGGCCGGCGCCCCGGTGGTTAAATTGGCCGGCCACTTTGGGCCGGCCGAGGAACTGCTGGCGCTCAACCCGCGGCTGGTGATCGTCGGCCGGCTGGTGGAGCCGGATTTTATCGGCACCGCCGCCGACAGCGGCCAAGCGCCCGAAGCCGGCGCCGAGGCGCTGGTGGAGCGCCAGCGCGAGCAGTATCAGCGCAACCCGCTGATCACGCTGTGGGAAGGCCCCAATGAGCCGGTCTTTGGCGCCGGCGATGACCCGGCCGCGCAGCGGCGCATGGCCTGGTACGCGGCGTTTGAAGCCGAACGTCTGCGCCGGCTGGCCGACCTGGGCCTGCGCGGGGTGGTGGGCAACTTCCCCACCGGCGCGCCGGACCTGGCGCTGTGGCCGGCCTTTCTGCCGGCGCTGGACGCGGCCGAACGGTATCAGGGCTATCTTGGGCTGCATGAGTATTCGTCGCCGTTCATGTGGTCGCTCACCGGCCGCTATCAAACCGCTAACTGCGCAGGGGAAACGGCGGCGGATGAAGGCGACACCGGCTGGACCACGCTGCGCTATCGCAAGATTTATCGCCAGTACCTGATCCCCAACGGGGTGGGCGAGGTGCCGTTGCTCATCACCGAGTGCGGCCTGGACCGCATCGGGCTGGTCTGTCCGGGGCAGAGCGACGGCGACTGGCGCACGCATCTGGAATACTGGAACGGCTATGACGGGGCGCGTGACCCGATCCCGTATTGGCGCGGCGCGGAGCGCGACCCGGAGCGTTACTTCGCCGAGCAGCTCATGTGGTATGACCGTGAATTGCAGCAGGACGCGTACGTGGCCGGCGCCACGCTCTTCACGGTGGGCGCCACGGACCAATGGCGGCGGTTTGAGTTGAACGGCACGCGCGTGCTGGAGACGCTGGCGGCGCATCTCCAGGCCAGCCGCGCGGCCGCGCCGCACAGCGTGCCGCCGCGCGCGACCGTGGTGCCGCCGGGTCCGGCGGCCCGTTCGGAGACCGCGCCGCCCGCGCCGGCCACGGTGCAAGTGCCGCCTGGCCCGGCGCCCACGGGCGCGCCGGCCCGCGCGCCGGCCGAGAACGTGCTGGTCAACGCCGGCTTTGAGGCCGGTCAGGCGTACTTCGCCGATGACACGCGCGAGCGCGCCGTGCCGGCCGGCTGGCTGATGGACTATGCGCCGGCCGCTGAGCCGGCCGAACCCGGCCAAAGCGGGCCGTTCGGCCAGCCGATCACGGCCCTGATCAACAGCCCGGCCGTCATCGCCGCCGACCGGGGGCGCATCTTCGCCGGCGGCGTGTACGCGTGGAAGGTGTGCGGGCGCGCGCCGTTCCGCGTGCGGCTGTGGCAGGCGGTGGCCGGCCTGGAGCCCGGCCGCGCCTATCGCTTCGCCGTGAACGTGCTGCCGGATGTCATGGTAGCCGCCCAGCCGCGGCCGGTGTATGCCAGCGAACCGCTGGCCAGCGAACTGCGGCTGACGGCCGGCGCCGCCGACTCGGGCTGGAAGCCCGGCCCGCTGACGCCCTATGGCCGCTACAGCCGGCTGACGCTGGACTTTACGGCGGCGAGCGGCAGCGCGGTGGTGGCGGTGGAGGTGCGCTGCCGGTATCCGCTGCCGCTGGCGGCCTGGTACTTTGATGAATTAAGCCTGGCGCCGGCGTAAGCGGCGGAGGAAAACGAACAGCGCCCGGAGTGCTCCGGGCGCTGTTTTTTTAGGCCGCCGCCGGGGGCGTTTTGGGCCGGCTACAGGGTCGCGTTGATGGTCAAGATTTGGGCCCGGATTTGGGCGGCGTCGCGGCCGCGGTAATAATTGACGTTTTTCTCTTCCTCGCTGTTTAGATTGCGCATGTAG
>JAGOBN010000373.1 GCA_017999235.1 Anaerolineales bacterium
GCAGGCCCTGGCCGTAATCCGGGAGCTGGGCCTGCGGCCCGAGATCACCAACGTCAACGGCGGCGCCATCGCGCTCGGCCATCCCCTGGGGTGCAGCGGCGCGCGGCTGGTGACCACCCTGGTCCATGAGATGCGCCGGCGCGCGCCGGAGATGCCGCGCCCGTATTACGGCCTGGCCACCTTGTGCGTGGGCGTCGGCCAGGGCGAAACGACGATTGTGGAATGGATCGGGGATTAAGGGCCAGAGCTCACGGGCCTGGGGTCAAGCAAGGAGCGCCGGCGTAAGCGCGGCGCTCTTTGCTTCTCAGATCCGTGGCCCGGGAGCCTTGATCAGCGGTTGGCGAACCGGTAGCCCACGCCGCGGGACGTGATGATGTAGTCGGGCTTGTCGGGGTTGCGCTCGATTTTTTTGCGCAGGTAGTGGACATAGAGCTTGAGACTCTCGGTGGCGTCGCCGTATTCCGGTCCCCAGGCTTGCGCAATCAGTTCACTGCGCGTCAGCACCCGGCCGGCGTTGCGCGCCAACAGCGAAAGGAGCGCAAACTCCTTGGGCGTCAACTCCACCGTCGCGCCGCGCACAAACACCTCCCGGGTCAGGAAGTTGATGCGCAGTTCGCCGTTATTGAAGGCCAGCTCATCCGTGGCTTGATGGTCGGACGACTGCCGGCGCAAGTGCGCTTTGACGCGCGCCACCAGTTCCCGGTTGTCGAAGGGCTTGACGATGTAATCGTCCCCGCCGATCTCCAGCCCCTTCACCACGTCCTTGATGCCGGATTTGGCCGTGATAAACATCACCGGCACTTCCGAGAATTCGCGCAGCCGGCGGCAGACCTCCCAGCCATCCATATCCGGCATCATCACATCCAACAGCACCATATCCGGCGGTTGGGCCTGGGCGAGCCGCAACCCCTCGGCCGGCGAAGATGTGGTGAGCGACTGAAAGCCATTGTGCTGCAACAAAGTGCTGACGAGCCAGAGCGTATTCTCGTCGTCGTCAATAACCAGGATTTTCTCGGCCATAAGGGCGATTAACCTTTGCAGTGGGTTGGTTAGAAAAGTCTAACACGGCCCTGGCGCAAACGCAAATCCGACCAGAGAACTATTCTCCGCGGTCCCGGCATACCAAGAACCAATAAAACCGCCTAATCGGCCGGCCGCCGTTGGAGACTCGTTTCAGGGCCGTTGACGGGACCGCCGCCCTCTCGGCCGCCGGCCGGAGGATCATTTTTCTCAACCGAACACCCGTGCTACAATCATCCGCATGGCTCTTGACCTCAGTCAGCTCACCCAGGCCGTCAATGCCTTAAGCGCCAATGCCGCCCAGCGCGCGGCCGAGCTGGAGGCACAGCTGCCCGTCGCCCGCGCCATCCTGGCCGCGCTCGGGCCGGCCGATGACGACCTGCGGCGCAAAATCGCCAAGGCCGGCAAACGCTGGCCGGGCGCCATCCCGACGGCCGAAGCGGTGGGCGCCGCCTTCCCGCTCCCGCCCCACCCGGCGCGCGTCAATGTGCTGGCCGCCGACGGCTCGCAGATCTACCCGGACCGCCACGGCGTGGCCCTGTACTATCTCATCAACACCGGCCGCATCGCCTTCCGCCACGGCTCCGGGCAAGCGCCGCGCGTGGCCTCGCGCGCCGAGGTTTTCTATGAAGATGCCGACCTGTACGAACCCGAGGGCGGCCAGATCGCGGCGGTGAAGATTGACGCCGAGCGCGATTGCCGCGAGCTGGGGGCGCTGGCCGAGCTGGCGCAGACCGAGACCGACGCGCCGGCCGTGGCCCTGGTGGATAACGGCCTGCTGCTCTACCTGACGCTCCAGGCGCCCAACCAAAAAATGGTGGATGAACTGCTGGGCGCGTACTTGACCGAACTCGACCGTTTGCGCGCCACGGGCGCGGCGGCGGCCGGCGTGGTGGATCGGCCGCGCGCCGCCAATGTGGTGCGCCTGCTGCAGCTGGCCACCCTGGAGCTGGACGAAATATCCGACCAAGCCCTGCGCGATCTCGGCCCGTTTACCCACCTGACGGACGGCCTGGTCTTTCACCTGCTAAAACCCGGCGAGCGCAGCGCGCTGTTCGTCAACGCGTCGCCGGCCAACCAGGATAATTACCGGCCGCGCGGCCACACCGTCTACTTCTTTTATCTCAACGCCGGCCGGCCGGGCCGCGACGCCGTGCTGCGCGTGGAAGTGCCGGAGTGGGTGGCCCAAGACCCGGCGCAGCTGGACCTGGTCCATACAGCCATTGTGGAACAATGCCGCGTCACCGACGGCTTCCCGTACGTGCTGATGCGCGCCCACGAGCTGGCCGTGGTGACCATGGCCGAACGCCGCGAGTTTGAGCAGATGGTGGTCGGCGGGCTCCTGCGGCGCGGCCTGAGCCCCAGTGTCTCGCAAAAGGCGCAGGGCAAGGCCTGGACCGGCTCGGGCAGCCGGCGGTATCCATAGCGCCGATCACGGCCGGCCGGCGTCATCCAAAGGAGAGCCTGCATGCTCAATGAACACATCGGCCGGCTGTTGCGCAGCGCCACCAGCGGCTTTGTTTTTGGCTGCCGCATCCCGGAAGCGGACGTGCCGTGCTTCGGTGATTTCGTCAAAGCGCCGGCCCAGCGCGGACGCAGCACCGTCATCGGTCTAGTGTATGACCTGGTCATCCAGGATGATGCCTTTGTGCGGCCGCTGGTCGCCACGCCCGACCTCTCCGACGAGTACGTGCTGGATCAGCGCGAGAACCGCCACGTCCCCATCGAAGTCAGCGTGCTGGCGGTGGGGTATCGCGAGCCGGCCGGCTATGTGCACAGCCTGCCGCCCCAGCCGCCGCTCACCCTGGACAGCATCGACCTATGCGCGCCCGAGGAGATCCGGGTCTTTACCGAACGGCTGGATTTCCTGCGCCTGATCGTGGAGTCGGTGGAGGCGCCGGCCGACGAACTGGCGGCGGCGGCGGTGCGGCGCGCGGCCGGAGCCCAGCCGCCGCAAGACCGTGCGGCCTTCCTCCACCGGGCCGGCCGGGAGCTGGCGCGCCTGCTGCCACGCGATCTGCCGCGCCTGAACCGCGTCCTGCAGCGCTTGAGGGCGTAAACCGGGCCACGAAGAGACACGAAGGCCACACAAAGCACGAAGGGGGAAGTGATGGCGGAGATTCTGCACAAGGAACTGTCGTATGCGGTCGTGGGAGCGGCCATTGAAGTTCATCGCCTCTTGGGGTCGGGTTTTTTAGAGGCCATTTACCAGACGGCCTTGGCACACGAGCTAACCCTGCGCGCCATTCCGCATGAAACTCAGCGCCTGATCCCCATTGCCTACAAGGATCTGGTGATTGGCGATTGTCGAGCGGATTTTGTGGTAGCGGATCGGATAATTTTGGAACTCAAGGCCGTGGCGAAATTGCAGCCCGCTCATCTCGCGCAAGCGCTGAATTACCTCGCGGGGACAGGTCTGCGTTTGGCAATCTTGATCAACTTTGGCGCAGCCAAGCTAGAGATTCAACGAGTCGTCAAATAATTCGAGCCGGCCGCTCCTGTCGTTTCATCGTGTCATTCGATGCATTCGAGGCATTCGTGTCATTCGTGGCAACAAAGGACTCTCCGCCATGACCTTTCGTTCTGAAGCCGACGACTTCTTCCGCAAAGCCCTGCGGCCGCGCCTGGGCGTGGTGGTGGGCGGCTCGCTCTCGGCCGGCGTGGACGTCAAGCTCGATCCCGGCGAGGTGGAGCGCGGCGTGCCGCCCGGCGCCGTCATCGAGAGCCTGGCGGTGGGCAAGTACGTGGTGATCGAGGGCGCGTCCCAGCGGCGCTTTTTCTCGCTCATCACCGATATCGCCCTCGACCACACCAACCCGGATCTGCTCAAATCGCCCCCCGACCCGGACGACGCCTTCAGCCAATACGTGCTTGGCACGGAGCTGGCCTTTGGCCGGCTGAACGTGGCCCCGATGCTGGTCCTGGAGCACGAGTCCGAGACCCCCAAGCCGGTCAAGACCATCCCCGCGCACTTCACGCCCGTCTTTGAGGCCACGCCGGAAGATGTGGACCGCGTCTTCGGCAAGGAGGACGCCACCCACTGGCACATCGGCGCGCCGCTGGATATGGACCACGTCAAGGTCAACCTGGACCTCAAACGTTTTGTCGAGCGCTCGTCCGGCGTCTTCGGCAAATCCGGCACCGGCAAGAGCTTCATCACGCGCTTGATCCTGGCCGGTCTGGTGAAGGCCAACGCCGCCGTCAACCTGATCTTCGATATGCACAACGACTACGGCTGGAGCGTCCACGACGAGCACGGCCGCGAGTACAAGGGCCTGCGCCAGCTCTTCCCGGACGGGCGCGTGCAGGTCATCACCCTGGACCCGGAGACTTCGCGCCACCGCAACAGCAAGGTAGACGGCACCCTGCAGATCGGCTACGACCAGATTGAGCCGGAAGATGTGGAGATGCTGGCCGGCGTGCTGGGCCTGAGCGATGTGCAGGTGGGCGCGCTCTATTTTCTGCGCCGCAAACTGGGCCGCGACTGGATCGCCCGCCTGCTCGACGAGCACGACACCAGCGCCGTGGATGAGATCGAAGAATCCGAGAAGATCCAGAGCGGCACCCTGCGCGCCATCCAGCGCAAGTTCGAGCTGTTTCGGCGCTTCGACTTCCTGCGCCCCGGCACCCCGCCCGACGACATGGTGGAGTACATCTTCAACGCCCTCAACCGCGGCACCAGCATCGTGCTGGAGTTTGGCATCTACGGCAACACCCTGGCCGCTTATGTGCTGGTGGCCAACTTCTTGACGCGCCGCATCCATCAGAAGTATGTGGATAAAAAGAACAAGGCCGCCGGCCGGCAGGCCGAGGAGCCGCGCCCGCTGGTGATCACCATCGAGGAAGCCCACAAGTTTCTGGACCCGGAGATCGCGGCCCACACCATCTTCGGCAGCATCGCGCGCGAACTCCGCAAATACAA
>JAGOBN010000374.1 GCA_017999235.1 Anaerolineales bacterium
CGATCGGCACTTCCACCAGGGTGGGGAAGTACATGAAGACCCCGAAGAACACGCCGGCCAGGTTGCCGAGCAGGGAGTTGGTGCCGGCCAGAGCCTTTATCCACTCCGGCTGGATCAGGGCGCGCAGCACCCCGACCACGAAGACGCCGGCCACCAGCAGCGGGAAGATCTGCTTGACGAAGCGCCAGGACTCCCACAGCCATTCCTGGCGCGCATACGGCTCGATTTTTCGCGCGATCCCGGCCAAAGCCAGCAGGCCCAGCGCCACGGCGAAGAAGCGGCCGGTGAAGGCCAGGCGTACTCCGTCCGCCTGCGGCTGCACGCCCAGAGCGGCCACCAGCAGGGTCAGACCGGTCAGGGTCAGCGCCGCCAGGGTCCAGCGATTGACGCCTTCGATCACGTTTTCCATTCCGCGCCAGGCCGTCAGGCCGATCAGAACCAGCAGCCCGATCAGACCCGCGCCCTGGGCCGTGATGCCCTCTTCGCCCTTGCTCGCGTCGAAGGGCGCCAGGTTGAAGAGAAAGTCCTGAAAGTGATCCACACCCGCGATGGGCAGGGTCAGCTGGGCATAGGTGTGGGTCAGCAGATCCACCTTGAGCGTGCCCGCGATCAGCAGGGCGATGAGCACCAGCAGAAAGGCCAGGGCCGGCCGGCCCATAGCGCCGCGGCCGGCGAACAGGGCGTCTGTGGCCTCGTCGTGGGCGGCATCGGAGCGGCTGAAAATCAGGGCCATGATCAGGCCGATGCCGATGCCAAAGGCCAGGGATAGAATGAGGCGCGCGGCGGCCAGGTCCGGGCCGATGACGACGCCGGTGTAGGCCAGGGCCAGCAGATTGCCGGCCGGCGCGAAGAACAGGAAGGTGATGGCCGGCCCGAGGCCGGCGCCCTTCTTGTAGATGCCGGCGAAGAGCGGCACGATGGTGCACGAGCACACGGCCAGCACCGAGCCGGCCAGAGCCGCGGCCGGATACGAAATGTAGCGGGGGGTGCTGCGGCCCAGGAAGCGGGTGACCGTTTCCTTGGGGATCAGGGCCGTCATGGCACCGGCGATGTAGAAGGCCGGCACCAGGCACAGCAGGACGTGGGCGGCTAAGTAGGCGCCCAGGTTGCCGAGGCCGCTCTGCAGCAGAGTCATGACGAAATCCATGCGCTCATTCTCCAATCGCGCGGCCGCCGCCGGGCGCTGTTTATTCGAGACCTTGAATGTCGCCCGCAAAAAAAGAGAGCTTCACGCGGACACCCGCTCACTCACGGGCTGGCATTTTGGACATGGGCAGTCGGCCGGCGCCGCGCGGGGCGCCACGGGAGCCGGGCTCCCTTCCAGCCTCAGGCCGGCCTCGATCACGCTGAAGACGGCCGGCTCCAGCACCCGATAAAAGACATTCGGCCCCTCCCGGCGATCCTGCACCAGGCCGGCCTCGCGCAGGCTCATTAAGTGCTGCGAGATGTAGGCCTGCCGGTAACCCAGGGCGGCTTCTAGGTGGCAGACACACTCTTCTCCATTCCGGAGGACCGCCAAGATGGCCAGCCGAGCCGGGTGTCCGAGAAGCTTGAACATGCGTGAGGCGGAGTCCCAAGAATTCATATTCACAAACCCGAATATGTTCTAAGCCGGGCCGTCGCGGCCGGCAGGTGCTGAATGTCAGTCAGATTGATGACATTCCAGCGCTGTCATTGGGCCGGAATGACCGGGCTGAACGGTTAAGCGTCAATCGGGGCGTCCCGCCTCATCAGGCGGACGGGGTAATAGCCAGCCCAAAGCGGCAGCGTAGTCGTGGAAAACCATGAAGTTGAGCCCCCGATTGCGGAAGACGGTTTCCAGGAACTTGAAATGCGGGGCGTGTTCGGGGCGGATCACTTCGGCGATCTTGACGCGGCGCGCATCGCCCATCTCACGAACTTGAGCGGGACGGTCATAGAGCTCAAACGTCCCGCCGGACACCCCGCTGAGCGCCCGGTGGTCAATGAGACACCGCGGCACGTGATGTTCTTGCAGCCCGTGGACGAGGTCTTTTACCATCGCCAGCGTACTGGCGGCATCCGCGATGCCGGCTGTTTGAACGATCAAAATCCGGGGCTCGGCCTGAAAAGAAACGGTCCACTCCATCTGTGCCTCGCTTACCTGCTGAACGATCCCTATCGGTATTCCATGGCAGCCGCGTATTTAAAAAGAGTCACCGGGACCGTGGGGAGCGCCGCCCGAGTGATTATAGCCTTCAGCCAAAGGCCGTGTTTTCCGGAGCAGGCTGGTGCGCGGCCGCCGGCGGCCGGGAGACCCTGTTTGAACGGCAAAACCGCTTACAATACCGGCGGCGGTATAGTAGGCGCTGGGGTTAGAGCCGGCCAGCGCGGAGCGTGGGAGCGGGCGCATGCAGATCCATTTGATTGACGGCACCTACGAGCTGTTCCGAAGTTTCTATGGCGCGCCGCCTCGGAAGGCGCCGGATGGCCGGGAGGTCGGCGCCGTCCTCGGACTGCTCAACAGCCTGCTGACCCTCATCACAAAATCCGGCGCCACCCATCTGGCCTGCGCCTTCGACCACGTGATCGAGTCTTTCCGCAACGACCTCTATCCGGGCTACAAGACGGGAGCGGGCGTGCCGGCCGAACTGCTGGCCCAGTTTCCGTTAGCGGAGCGGGCCGTGGCGGCGCTGGGGATCGTGGTCTGGCCGATGAAGGACTTTGAAGCCGACGATGCCCTGGCGACGGCGGCGGCGCGCTTTCAGCGCCGGCGCTCTGTCGAGCAAGTGGTGATCTGCTCCCCGGATAAAGACCTGGCCCAGTTGGTCTCCGGGACGCGCGTGGTGGCCTGGGACCGCCGGCGTGAAATCGTCTACGACGAAGCGGGCGTGCTGGCGAAATACGGGGTGCGGCCGGCCTCCATCCCGGATTGGCTGGCCCTGGTGGGGGATGCCGCCGACGGGTATCCGGGGGTCCCAGGGTGGGGGGCCAAATCGGCGGCGTGGGTGCTGGCCCGCTATGGACATCTGGAAGCCATCCCGGACGATCCGCTGGTGTGGGGCTTGGGGGCCGGCCGCGCCCAGCGTCTGGCCGAAAGCCTGCGGACGCATCAGGCCGCCAGCCGGCTCTACCGCCGGCTGGCCACACTGCGCCGGGATGTGCCGCTCCGGGAGACGCTCCGGGATCTGAAGTGGCGCGGGGCGCAGCCCCGGCTGAAGGCGCTGTGCCGCCAGCTGGGCTTCCCGCAGTTCCTGGACCGCCTGCCGCGCGGGACGGGTAAATGACCCGCGGATGGTTTAGGCGGGCGGTCGTCTCCTCCGGCGGCGGGTGAGGAGCGGGTCTAGCCTCCGTGTGAGGCGGCGAGCGTCACGGTCTGGCCGGTGTGGTGCGACTCCAACGCCGCGGTGAACAGCCGATGGGTCGCCGCAGCTTCCGCGGGCGTCGCGCAGTGCAAGGGCTGGCGCATCGCGGCGCCATGCGCCAACTCATCGCAGAAGGCCGCCCACATCTGCAGGATCGCATCCGAGAAGCCGAACTCAAAGATGGCGCCCGTAATGGCGGGATACGCCGACTGGTACGGCATGTCGATGACGTGCCAGACCTGTTCGCCGCCGGGCGTGTACGGCAGCCAGCGCAGCTGCTTGGGCTGCTGGGTGGTGAAGGTGGCCGTGCGCTTGGTGCCGGCGATGTGCAGAAACCAGGTGTTGGCATGGCCGGGCGCAATGCGTTTGGTGGAGAGAAACAGCGGGAAGGCTGTGCCATCCGCTGTCCGCGCCTGGGTCGCCAAGACGGCGTTGTCCCAGGTGTCACACGGCACCCGCTGGCCGCTCTTGTCCGGGCGCTCGGTCACAATCTTGGTGAGGCTGGCGTGCACGTTCGTGATCGTCCAGCCCGCCCGCAGCGGCAGGTGCAGGACGTGCATGCCTAGATCGCCCAGGCAGCCGTAGGCGCCGTTGAAGGCGGTTTGGCGCTTCCAGTTGATGGGCTTGTTGGGGTCTAGGTCGCTGCTGTGCCAGAAGCCGGCCTCCACTTCAATCAGCCGGCCGAAGCGGCCCTCGCGCAGCCATTGGTGGAGGCGGTACGCGCCCGGGAAGAACGGCATCTCCGAGGAACAGCGCACCAACACCTGGGGGTGCTGGCGCACGGCCTCCATGATCGCGGTGTTGGCGGCCAGGTCGATGCCAAAGGGTTTTTCGCCCAGCAGGTGCTTGCCGGCCGTGATGATGTCCACGTACAGCTGGGCGTGCAGGTGGTGGGGCACCGCGCAGTAGAGGGCTTCGATCTCCGGGTCGTCCAGCAGGACGCGGTAATCGGTGGTGGCGCGCACGCCCGGCACGTTCTGGCTGAACCACTCCAGCATAGCCGGGTTGGCATCGCAGGCGGCCACAATGCGCGGCTCAAAGTCTAAATCCAGCAGGTGGCACCAGCGCGCGGCCGCGCTGGCGAACTCGCGGCCCATCAGCCCGCAGCCGATCACGCCGAAACGGATAAGACGCCGGGCCATGGGCTAGGCCTCCGTCAACAGCGCCAGGGCCTGGGCCGGCGTGGCCTGGTCGTGGACGATGGCCATCAAGGCCCGGGTCATGCGCTCCGGCGCCGGGTGCTGGATGACGTTGCGGCCGTAGACAATGCCGCGCGCGCCGGTCTGCATGACGGCATAGGTGCGCTCCAGAATCTCGGCGTCGGAGACGCGGCCGCCGCCGCGCACCAGGACCGGCACGCCGCCGGCCACCTCAATGACGCGGCCATAGTCGCGGAGGTCGCTGGTTGGGTCGGCCTTGATGACGTCCGCGCCTAATTCCACGGCTTGCCGGACCAGGGGCAGGATCTTGCCAACGTCGCCGTCGACCAGGTAGCCGCCGGCCTGGCTGTTGGACTGCATCACCAACGGCTCCACCATCAGCGGCATCCCGTAGCGTTCGCAGACGGGCTTGAGGGCCATGACATTCCGCACACATTGGC
>JAGOBN010000375.1 GCA_017999235.1 Anaerolineales bacterium
GTGTATGTGGGTGTATCCGAAATAATCAGCAGTGACCTCCCCCGAATATTTGTGATGGCTGATTGAGTTGCTGAGTAGCGTGAAAATAGCGAAAGCCAACTTGCGTCATCATGAATATCATGATTGACTTCCACAGCACTTCCACGGAGGTCGTTCACGACCTTATTATTGAGTGGTAAGTTGGTACTAGTTGGGAGGATTACAGTGTCCTCGTGCAAATCGGTCGCAATGATGCGAGGAACGCCAAGCGGACTATCTTGAACAATCGGCCGAAGAACAGGGTTGAGGCTGCGTGGGCGGCAAAATGAGCCGGCGAGATAGTGGCGGGGGTATTCAGAAAACAAAACTCGGCTGGCGCCGAGTCACACTAAGTCCAACTATTTGTGCAATCACGAACGAAGCCTCAACCCGGGCGATCCCGCCAATGCAGTTGATCTGCCAAGGCCTTTAGATCCGCGCGGGGCTCAAGCTCAAACTCGCGGCGCAGATAGACGTGCAGCCGATGATAGAGGCGCAGGGCGGCCGGCCGATTGAATTGCTGGAGATGCACGCGCATCCCAATCTGCACCGCCTCTTCCGACCACGGCTCGCGTTCCAAGACATGCCGAACCGCATCCAAGGCTTCTTCCAATCGGTTCTCGGCCAAGGCGTATTCACCGAGCCGCAGCCAGCCGGCCAGATACCAGCCCCGCAGTTTTTCCCGCAGGGGCTCCTCCCAACCGCCGGCGCCTGCATCAGGGAAGAGTTCGCCGTGATATACCACCAGCGCCTCGGCCAGCGCGGAGCGGTCGCCGCCGGACAAGAACCGCTGGTAACAGCCCTGAAACGTTTCGAAGTCCACGCTGGAGCCGGCCGGCAAATGCAGACTGACGGTGTCCATTTCGACGCTGATGTAGCGCGACGGGAATTTGTCCGGCAGATCCGGCTCGAGGATCCGCCGCAGCGCGGAGGTGGCGTGATGCAGCTTCTGGCGGGTGGCGGTCTCCGGCTGTTCCGGCCACAGGGTCTCCACCAACAGCTCACGGCGCATCGTATGCTGCGGCTGGATCAATAACAGACGAAACAAAGCGCCGGCCCGGCGCTGCTCCCAGGCTTCCGGCGGCACAGTGCGCCGGCCGCGGAACACCCGGAAGCGTCCCAACCCGTACACCCGCAGGGGCGGCGGCGGGGTGCGGACGAGCAACTCGAGCAGATCTGCGGCGGCGGCCCGGATGGCCGGCTCGGAATCGCGTCCGCACTGCGCCAGGAACGGAAAAGCCCATTCCCGCTCCAGTTCCAGCAGCGCCTCAAAGCCGCCGGCGCGGATGCTGCGGGAGGCGGTGATAAAGGCCGCGCCGGCCTGGGGATCGGCGCGCTCGGCGCTCAAAACAGCGAGCAGGAACTCGGCCTGGGCCTGGTCATACGCCGCTTCGCTAAGGTGATAGAAGTGCAGGGCTTCGCGCAGGTGGCGGTCCGCTAATTCCAGTTCGCCCAACTGCCAGCGCACCCGGGCCAGCTCAAAGCGCGTCCGGCCGCACAGATAGTCGAAGTGCAGGTGCTGGGCATAGCGGTCGGCTTCCTCCGCCCACGCCAATGCCGCCTGGGGGGTCCCCGCCAGCCGGTGGCCGCGGCTTCGCTCCAGCCGATACCACAAGCCAAACGACGGGGGATGGACCGAGGTCAAAAACGGCGCGCAGGCTTCCAGCGCCGGCAAGGCCGTGTCCAAATCTTCTTCGTCCAGCGCCAGCTGCGCCCGCATCAACTGGTGGATGGCCAGCGCCAGCTCATCGTTCTCCAGCCCGGCCGCAAAAGCGGCCAGGCTCTGGCGCGCTTTGGCGCGCTGCCCCATCCGCCGCGCGATCTTGAATTGCAGAAAGTGGCGGCTCCAAACCAGCAGGCGCGACCCGTGACGTTCCAAACCGGCTAAAGCCTCGGTGGCCGCCAGCGCCAGCTCATGCCGGCCGCGCGTCACGTGGACGGTCAAGGCCAGATGATGCAGAGCGACGGCGGCCCCCGCCAACTCCCCGGTTTCCTGGCCCAGTGCTATGGCCTGATTAAAATACTGGTCGGCAGCGGACAGGCGATTATCCCCGGCGGCGACCAGGCCCAAAACCATCAACGCGCTGACCGCGCTGGGCGCACGCGGGGCGGTCTGGACGGCTTCCGCCGCCAGCGCCGCCGCCAACGGGGCTTGGCCCAGACGCAAGCTCATGGCCGCTTGCTGGCTGAGCGCCCGCGCCAAAACTTCCGGCTCGCCGGCGGCGCGGGCTTCCTGCACCAGCCATTCTAAATCTGCCGCCGCCGGTGAGTGTGGCGCCGGCCCTCCGGCTTGCAAGGTATTTACCATCGTCATGCTCGTCCCCCGCCGGCGCGTTCCGTCACCGGCTTTATCCCCGTGCTGAAGTGCGACACTCATTTCCGAATTACAAAATTATACTCACCCGTGACAATCTCAAAAGGTACGGTAGTCCTGAACCGCGACAAGCTTGGTGGCGCGCCCCGCCCGGCCGGCGCTTCCCTGCGTTTAGCCTGCTTGCGCTACAATGCCCCGCTGTTCGGCCAGCCGCTCCCCCGCCCGCCGGCCCAAGGAGGCCCGCTTGCAGCTCTCAGTCATCATCCCCTGCTACAACGAACAGACCACCATCCTTGAAATCCTTCAGCGCGTGCGCGCCTGCGCGCCGGCGGCCGAGATTATTGTGGTGGATGACGGCTCCACCGATGAAACCCGCGCCCGGCTGGCCGGCCGGGACCCGGCCCTGAACGCGCGCGTCATCCTGCATGACCGCAACCAGGGCAAGGGCGCGGCCCTGCACACCGGCTTCGCGGCGGCCACCGGCGAAGTGGTGCTGATCCAGGACGCGGACCTGGAATACGATCCGCGCGATTATCCAGCCCTGCTCAAGCCCATCGAAGAGGGCATCGCCACCGTGGTCTACGGCTCCCGTTTCCTGGGCGCGCCCCGCCGGGCGATGATGTTCTGGCACATGGTGGCCAACCAGCTGCTGACCTTGATGACCAACATCCTGTATGACACGATCCTCTCGGATATGGAGACCGGCTACAAGGTCTTCAAAACCGAGGTCATCCGCGGCATCCCGCTGCGCTCGCGGCGTTTTGATTTTGAGCCCGAGGTCACGGCCAAGGTGCTCAAGCGCCGGCACCGCATCTACGAGGTCCCCATCAGCTTTGCGCCGCGCGAATATTGGGAGGGCAAGAAGATCGGCCTGCGCGACGCGTTTGAAGCGGTTTGGACCCTGCTCAAATACCGGTTTGTGGACTGAGCGCGCCGGCCGATGACGCCCCTGCCGCCGGCCGGCCCGAAGACGGCGCTGGGCTGGGGGACGGCGGTGCTGTTGGCCGCCGCGCTGGCGCGCGCCCTGCCCCTGCTCCACAACCGCTTCCATCCGGATGAAGCCCTCTACGCCTATTTTGGCCGCCTGATCGCGGCCGGCCGCGACCCGCTCCTGGCGCAGGTGGTGGTGGATAAACCGCCGCTGGCGCTCTATCTGCTGGGCGGGAGCTTCGCCCTGCTGGGCGGCAGCGAACTAGCCGCGCGCCTGCCCACCTTCTTCGCGTCGCTGGTCAGCGTGGCCCTGCTCTACCGCCTGGCGCTCCAGGTATATGGTCCGGCGGTGGCGCGCCCGGCGGCGCTGCTGCTGGCGCTGTCGCCGTTCGCGATTCTGTTTTCCATCACCCTGTTCATCGACCCGCTGTTGACGGCGTTCGGGCTGTGGGGGCTCTGGCGGGCCGCCGCCGGCCGGCCGCGTTCGGCGGCGCTGGCGCTGGCGCTGGCGTTTATGACCAAGCAGACGGCGCTGTTCTATTGGCCGCTGGCGCTGGCCCTGGGGCTGCTGGCCTTGCCAGCCGGGGCCGGCCCGCGCGCCGCGCTGGCGCGCCTGCGCCAACTCATCCTGCCGCTCCTTGCGGGTCTGGCTCTGGCCGGCCTGATCGTCTTTGGCTGGGATCAACTGCGCCAACAGTTCGGGGCCGCAGTGAGCTTCTGGGCGCAAGGCTACTCAGACAACGTCCCCACTCGGCTGATCCGCTCCACCGAAGTGCCGCTGCGGGCCGCCGCCTGGGGGGAGCTCTTGGGTTATGTGACGGCGGCGCCGCTGTTGAACGGCCTGGCCGCGCTCGGCGGCCTCGGCGGGCTGGCGGCCGGCCTGCGCCGCCCCAGCCGGACCGCGCTGGCGGATTGGCTGATCGCCGGCTACGCGGCCGCGTACCTGGCCGCCTACTGGCTGCTGGCCTTCAATGTGTGGGATCGCTACCTGGTGCCGATCCTGCCGCTGCTGCTGCTCCTGCTGGCGCGCGGGCTGGCCGGCCTGAGCGCGGGCCTGCGCCGCTGGCGCTGGGCGCCGGCCGTTCTGCCCAGCCTCCTGGCCGGCCTCTTGCTGCTGCCCTCCGCCCTCACCGCCGCGCGTTCCGGCTACCCCATCGGCGGCGACCACGGCGCGTACGCCGGCCTGGATGACGCCGCCCGCTTCCTGAACGCCTTGCCGTATGGCGCGGTGCTGTACGATTTCTGGCTGTCGTGGGAGTGGAACTACTATCTGTTCGACAGCCGAGTGTACGTGGCCTGGCTGCCGGGGCCGGCCGCGCTCACCACGGATCTGCGCGCCTTCGGCCGCGCCTCGCCCCGCTATCTGGCCGTTCCTTCGTGGGAATCGGACGTCGAAGCCCGCCAGGCCGCGCAGGCCGCCGGCTTTGTCTTCCAGCTCGCGCACGCGGCCTTTCGGCCGGACGGCTCCCGCGCCTTCGCGATTTATCAGTTGGTACCCAGATAAGTGGTCAGTAGTCAGTGGCCAGTGGCCAGTGGCCAGTGGCCAGTGGCCAGTGGCCAGTGGCCAGTGGTCAGTGGCCAGTGGTCAGTGGCCAGTGGTCAGTGGCCAGATGGTTGAGGGTTGGGATGGGGTAGAGAGTAAGAAGTCGGCTGTGT
>JAGOBN010000376.1 GCA_017999235.1 Anaerolineales bacterium
GAGCGGTGGGTGGTGCCGGCGCAGCGCCGGCTAGAGCAGTGAGCGCGGCTTCCCTCCCACCCTGGAGCGCACACCCCTTGCCGATGGACACTCCGCAGCCGGCCGTCACGTTTAAGAACGTCAGCAAGGTTTTCAACGAGCGCGCCCGGGACCGCGTCAAGGCCCTGGACGACATCAACCTGGATATCCGGCCGGGCGAGTTCGTCTCGCTGATCGGCCCGTCCGGCTGCGGCAAGAGCACGCTGCTGCGGCTGGTGGGGGACCTGATCCCGCCGACGGCGGGCACGGTGCTGGTCAACGGCAAGCCGGCGCCGCAGGCGCGCTTGAACCGGGAATACGGCATGGTCTTTCAGCAGGCCACCCTGTACGATTGGCGCACCATCCGCCACAACGTGCAGCTGCCGCTGGAGATCCTGGGCTGGCCGGCCGCCAAGCGTGACGCCCGCACCCAGCAGATGCTCAAGCTCGTGCAGTTGGAGGAGTTCGCCCGGCATTACCCGTGGCAGCTCTCGGGCGGCATGCAGCAGCGCGTGGCCCTCGCCCGCGCGCTGGCGTTTGAGCCGTCGATCCTGCTGATGGATGAGCCTTTTGGGGCGCTGGACGAGATGACGCGCGAGCGCCTGCAGCTGGAAGTGCTGCGGCTGTGGAGCCAGACCAAGAAGACCGTGATCTTCGTCACCCACAGCATCCCGGAAGCGGTCTTCCTCTCGACGCGGGTGGTGGTGATGTCGGCGCGGCCGGGCCGCATCTCCGGGGTGGTGGAGATTGATCTGCCGCAGCCGCGCGGCTACGAGACGCGCGAGCAGCCGCGCTTTTTTGAGAAGATCACGGAAGTGCGCGAGCGGCTGCGGCAGGATGAAGTGCGCTCCGCGTCCGTCTAAAGCGGCCCAGCCATGACCCAAGTCACCGATCTGCCGCCCGTCCTGGAAAGTGAGTTTCTCTCCACCGGCGCCGGCCGCTGGAGCACCGCCGTGCGCCGGGCTTTGCCGGCCGCGGTGCTGTTTGTGGCCGCCCTGGGGCTGTGGGAAGCGGTGGTGGTGCTCTTCCGGATCGAGGGTTTCTTGCTGCCGCGGCCGAGCGTTATCGCCGTCACGTTCCTGCGCGAGCTTCCGGTGGTGACGGCGGCCGGCCTGTTCACCCTGCGCGAGGCGGCCGGCGGCTTCCTGCTGGGGAGTCTGCTGGGCATTGGCGTGGCGCTGGCCACGGCGCGCTGGACGGTGGTGAGCGAAGGCCTGCTGCCCTTCGCCATCGCCGTCAATTCCACCCCCATTGTGGCGCTGGCGCCGATCATGAACCAGTGGTTCGGCATCACCAACCCGCTGGCCAAGATGAGCATCGTGGCCGTGATCGTGTTTTTTCCGGTGATGATCAACACCGTGCGCGGCCTGACCCTAGTGAAGGCCGAAGCCGTGGAGCTGATGCGCTCGTACGCGGCCGGCAGCTTCACCGTGCTCTTCAAGCTGCGGATCCCCAACGCCTTGCCGTATGTGTTCAGCGCCTTCAAGGTTGGCAGCACGTTGAGCGTCATCGGCGCGGTGGTGAGCGAGTACTTCGGCGGCTCGCGCGAGGCGCTGGGTGTCTATCTCTCCCAGCAGGCGGCCTTATTCCACTTCGCCGAGGCTTGGGCCGCCATTGTGGTGGCCTGTCTGATGGGGATTGCGTTCTACGGCCTGATCCTGCTGGTGGAACGGCTGCTCATGCCCTGGCACGTCTCGTTCCGGAATACCGAATCTGCTTAGTGGCCGCGCCGCCGGCCCACTCAGGAGGTGATCCGCGCCCCGCTGCCTCTGGCCCAGGCTCCGCCGATTGCCCGTACCGGTTCATTATTTTGTGGAGGAGACGCGACTATGAAGCGCAAGTTAGGGATGTGGTTTTCCGCTCTGGCTATCGTCGTAAGCGCCTGCGCCCCGGCCGCCACGCCGACCGCCGCCCCCTCGGCCACCGATGCCCCCCAGGAATTGACCAAGCTCACCCTGCAGCTCCAGTGGGTGGCGCAAGCCCAGTTCGCGGGTTACTACGCCGCCGTGGACAAGGGTTTCTACGCCGCGGAAGGCCTGGAGGTGACCATCAAGGAAGGCGCGGTCGATATCGTGCCTCAGCAAGTGCTGGCCTCCGGCCAGGCGGAGTTTGCGGTCTCCTGGGTGCCCAAGGCGCTGGTCTCGCGCGAAGAAGGCGCCAAGATTGTGAACATCGGCCAGGTCTTCCAGCGCAGCGGCACGCTGCAGGTCTCGTGGGCCGACTCCGGCATCACCAAACCCGAGGACTGGAAGGGCAAAAAGGTCGGCACCTGGGGCTTCGGCAATGAATTTGAACTGCTGGCCGCCATCGAGCAGGCCGGCCTGAACAAAGACACCGACCTGACCATCATCCAGCAGCCGTTTGATATGTCTCTGCTGCTGAACCGCGAGATCGACGCGGCCGAGGCGATGACGTACAACGAGTACGCCCAGGTGCTGGAGAGCGTAAACCCCGCCACCGGCAAGCTCTATCAGCCGGAAGATCTGGCGGTGATTGATTACAACGTGATCGGCACCGCCATGCTCCAGGACGCGCTCTGGGCGCGCGAGGATTGGCTCCAGGACAGCGCCAATCAAGACTTAGCCGTGCGCTTCCTGCGCGCGTCCTTTAAGGGCTGGATCTTCTGCCGCGACAGCTTCCAAGAATGCGTGGACATCGTGCTGGATAACGGCTCGACGCTGGGGCAGGGCCACCAGACCTGGCAGCTGAACGAAATCAACAAGCTGATCTGGCCGTCCCCGGCCGGCCTGGGCGTGATGGACAAGGCGCTGTGGGATCAGACCATCGCCGTGGCCACCGGCCAAAAGGTGCTCAAAGCCGCTCCGGACGCGGCGGCCTACCGCACCGATCTGGCGCAGCAGGCCGTGGATGATCTGAAGGCCCAGGGCCTGGATGTGGCCGGCGCGGGCTTCACGCCGCAGACCGTGCAAGTGACCGAGGGCGGCAACTAAACTCGCGGCGGCCCGCCGCCCAGGGCAACCCGTGAACAGTGGGCAGTGGTCGCGTTGGTGGACCACTGCTCACTGACCTCTGCCGACTGAATAATGCCGCTATGAAACCCGCTCCCTTTGAGTATCACGCCCCGGACACGCTGGCGGCCGCGCTGGCGCTCAAAGCCCAATCCGGCGACGACGCCAAATTTCTGGCCGGCGGCCAGAGCTTGATCCCGGCCATGAATTTCCGGGTCGCCCAGCCGGCGATTGTGTTGGACGTTAACCGCCTGCCCGGTCTGGCCGAGATCCGGACGGAGGCCGGCGAACTGCGCCTGGGCGCGCTCGTCCGGCACCGCCAGGTGGAGCGCAGCGACCTGGTGCGCGTCCACGCGCCGCTCCTGTACGAGACCATGCCGCACATCGCCCATCCCCAGATCCGCAACCGCGGCACCCTGGGGGGCAGCCTGGCGCACGCCGACCCGGCCGCCGAGCTGCCCGTGGTGGCCGTGGCCCTGGACGCCCGCGTGCGGGTGCAGTCCACGCGCGGCGAGCGCTGGATCGCGGCCGGCGATTTCTTTGTCACGCTGTTTACCACGGCGCTCACCGACGACGAGATGCTGGTGGAAGTGGCGGTGCCGGCGCTGCCGGCCCGCACCGGCACGGCCTTTGTGGAAGCCGCCCGCCGGCACGGGGATTACGCCATGCTGGGCGTGGCGGCGGTGGTGAAGCTGGATGAGGCCGGCCGCTGCCAGCAGGCGCGGCTGGTGTACTTGAACGCCGGCGACCGGCCGATCCAGGCCTGGCACGCGGCCAGCCTGTTGGCGGGTCAGACACTCACGCCGGCGGTGATCGACGCAGCGGCGGCCGAGGCGGCCGCGCACGAGATCGAACCGCTGGGCAGCGTGCACGCTTCGCCCGAGTATCAGCGGCATCTGGCGCGCGTGCTGGGCCGGCGCGCCTTGCAGACGGCGGCAGAGCGGGCGCTGGCCCCGGCCGCGCAGTGAGAGGAGCGAGCGGCGCATGAGCCAACATTCCGTGACGGTGACCGTGAATGGCCGGGTTTACACGCGGGCGGTGGAGAGCCGGCTGCTGTTGAGCGATTTCATCCGGCATGATTTGGGCCTCTCCGGCACGCACGTCGGCTGTGAGCACGGCGTCTGCGGGGCCTGCACGGTCTTGCTGGATGGCCAGCCGGTGCGGGCGTGCCTGCTGTTGGCGGTGCAGGTGGACGGCCAGACGCTGACCACGGTGGAGGGTCTGGGCACGCCGGAGAAGCTGCACCCCTTGCAGCAGGCCTTTTGGGACAAACACGGCCTGCAGTGCGGCTACTGCACGCCCGGCATTTTGATGACGCTGGTGCCCTTTTTGGCCGAGAACCCCCGCCCGACCGAAGCGGAGGTGCGCGCGGCGCTCTCCGGCAATCTGTGCCGCTGCACCGGCTACCAGAACATCGTGGACGCAGTGCTGCTGGCGGCCGAGCGCGGGCTGGCCTAAGACCCCAGGACGAGGACGCGATGCCCGTCATCCCTGAAAGCCTGCCGGACTTGGCCGCGGCGCTCCGTTCGGGCGCGCTGCCGCTGGCCGATTATTTGACGGAAATTGAAGCGCGGGTAGCCGCGCGTGAGCCGGCGGTGCTGGCGCTGATGGCGGAGCCCGCCCGCTGGGAGCGGCTGCGCGCCGCCGCGGCCGAGCTGCAGGCCCGCTATCCGGACCCCGCGCGCCGGCCGCCGCTGTTCGGCGTGCTGGTGGGCGTGAAGGACATTTTCCACGTGGCCGGCCTGCTCACCACGGGCGGCAGCCGCTTGCCGCCGCAGGTCCTGGCCGGCCCGGAGGCCGAGAGCGTGGCGCGCCTCACGGCGGCCGGCGCCCTGATCCTGGGTAAGACCGTCTCCACCGAGTTTGCTTATTTTGGCCCCGGCCCCACGCGCAACCCGCACAGCCCGGCCGGGACGCCG
>JAGOBN010000377.1 GCA_017999235.1 Anaerolineales bacterium
TGTCCAGGTCTTCTGCGGGCGCGCCGGCAGGCTGAGCGGGCGCGAGTACTTTGTGCGGGAAGGCGCCGAGGACGCGGCCGACGACGAAGTGGTGACCCAGTTCGTCAAGCAGTTCTACAACGAGGCCGCCTACATCCCGGCCGAGGTGATTTTGCCGGAAGCCGTGCCGGAGGCCGAGATTATCGGCCAGTGGCTGCGCGACAAGCGCAGCGGCGACAAGGTCATGCTGACCGTGCCGCGCCGGGGCACCAAGCGCGACCTGGTGGAGATGGCGGCCGAGAACGCGGCCGATACCCTGGCCGGCCTGCGCGCCCAGTGGGAGGCGGACACCAACCGCCAGACCCAGGCCCTGGCGGAACTCCAGGCGGCCCTCAACCTGCCGCGCCCGCCCAACCGGCTGGAGTGCTTTGATATCTCCAACACCCAAGGCACCCATTCCGTGGCCAGCATGATCGTCTTTGAGCAGGGGACGCCCAAGAAAGCGCACTACCGGCACTTCAACATCAAGACCGTGGAAGGCCCCAACGATTTTGCCTCGATGAAGGAGGCCCTGACCCGGCGCTTTCAGCGCTGGCGCGACGCGCAGCAAACTGAAGCGGCCGCCGCCGCGCCCGGCCGCAAACTGGATGAGAGCTTCGCGCGCCTGCCAGATTTGCTGATGATCGACGGCGGCAAAGGGCAGCTGGGTGTGGCGGTGGAAGTGCTGAATGAGTTCGGGCTGTTTGAGGCGGTGCCGGTGTGCTCGCTGGCCAAACAGCAGGAGGAGCTCTTCCTGCCCGGCCAGCCGGTCTCCGTTTATCTGCCGCGCCGTTCGCAAGGTCTCTTCCTGGTGCAGCGGGCGCGCGATGAGGCGCACCGCTTCGGCCTGGAACATCACCGCGCGCGCCGCGCCCGCGCCGGCGTCGCCTCCCAGCTGGATGCAATCCGCGGCATCGGGCCGGCCCGCCGGCGGGCGCTGCTGCTGAAATTTGGGTCGCTGGAGGGCATCCGGGCCGCCAGCCTGGACGAACTGCTGGAAGTTAAGGGCATGACCCGCGCGGCGGCCGAGGCCGTCAAATCACAATTCTGAAGGAGTCCGCATCATGGAATATCGCCAACTAGGCCGCGCCGGCGTTAAGGTCTCGGCGGTGGGGCTGGGGTGCAACCAGTTTGGGGCCAAGGTGGACCGGGCCGGCACGCGGGCCGTGGTCCACGCGGCCCTGGACGCCGGCCTCAACTTCTTCGACACCGCCGACGTCTACAGCCAGGGCGGCTCGGAGACGCTGCTAGGCGAGGCGCTGGCCGGCCGCTGGGAGCGCGTGGTGGTCGCCACCAAGGCGCGCTTTCCGATGGGGGCCGGCCCCAACGATCAGGGCGCCTCGCGCTACCATCTCCAGAACGCGGTGGAGGCCAGCCTGCGCCGGCTGAAGACCGACCACATTGATCTGTTCCAGATCCACGAGTGGGACCCGGCCACGCCGGCCGAGGAGATGCTGCGGACGCTGGATGATCTGGTGCGGGCCGGCAAGGTGCGCTACATCGGCGCCAGCAATTTCCTGGCCTGGCAGCTGGGCCGCGCCAACGACCTGGCCGAGCGTTACGGCTGGGAGCCTTTCATCACCGTCCAGCCGCACTATCATCTGCTGGAGCGCGAGATCGAACGCGAGCTGGTGCCGTATTGCCGGTTCGCGGGGGTCGGTATTTTGCCGTATTTCCCGCTGGCCGGCGGTTTCCTCACCGGCAAATATCAGCGCGGCGCGCCGCCGCCGGCCGGCTCGCGCGGCGAGCGCAGCCCGTATGTGCAGAAGTATCTGACCGACGCCAATTTCGACCGCCTGGACCGGCTGCAAGCCTTCGCGGCGGAACGCGGCCATACCCTGCATGAGCTGGCTTTCGCCTGGCTGCTGGCCGAGCCGCAGGTGGCCTCGGTGATTTCCGGCGCCACGCGGCCGGAGCAGGTGGCCGCCAACGCCGCCGCCGGGCAATGGCGGCTGACGGCTGAAGAACGCGCGCAAGTTGCTGCGCTTCTGGACCCCAAGGCTTGATTCACCACAGAGCACACAGAGAGCACGGAGAAAACTTCCCGATCTCGGTGGGCTCCGTGAACTCCCGGGCTAGAACCCCATGCGCCTCTCATTGACCGGCCGGCCCAAGCCCTACATCATGGCGCATCGCGGCAACCGCGTCGCCTGCCCGGAAAACACGCTGGCCGCCTTCCGCCGCGCTTTGGCCGACGGGGCGGATAACCTGGAGACCGATCTGCACGTCACCCGCGACGGCGTGTTTGTGTGCCTTCATGATCACACGCTGGAGCGCACCACGGACGGCCGCGGCCCGGTGGAGGCGTTAACGCTGGCGGAGCTCAAGACCTTCAGCGCCAGCTGCGGCCGGCCGGAATTTGCGGCTGAGCGCGTCCCCACCCTGGCCGAGGTCGCGGCGCTGCTGCCGGCGGACCGGGTGCTGGCGCTGGAGCTGAAAAGTGACCGGTTTCTGGAGCCGGAGGTGGGCCGGCGGCTGTCGGTGGAGCTGGCGCGGCTGGGCGTGCGCGAGCGCGTCGTGGCACTGTCGTTCAACCTGGCGCGGGTCCAGGCGGTGCGCGCCGCCGCGCCTGAAATCCCCATCGGGTCGATCACGCTGAACAACCCGCTCCCGCTGGCGGATGTCGCGCTGTTCGGCCCGTTCTGGCCGCTGTTGGTGCTCAACCCGCTGTACACGCTCATCGTCCACGCGCGCGGGGGCGTGGTCTGCCCGCTGGACCCCACGCCTGACCGGCGCCTGTGGCTGTACCGGCTGCTGGGGTGCGACGCCGTGCTCACCGACGACCCGGCGGCGACGCTCCGCGCGCTGGGCCGCGCCGCTTAATTGCCCGTGGTGAATGACCAGCTGTAACTGAACGGCGCGCCGTCATACGTGCCGCTGACGCTGACGTTGATCTGCGTGTTGGCGGGCAGGGCCGAGGTGGGCGTAAGTTGGACGCCCTTGTGGCCGGCCGAGAGATTGGTGCTGGACGTGAGCGCCAGAGGTGTTCCCCCGCTGGTGGTCAAGCTGGCGGCGCCGAGGGCGGGGGCGGAGCCGAAGTAGCGCCAGGACAGTGTCACCGGGTAAGCTGTGGCCGGCACTCCGCTTTGGCCGGCCGCGGGATAGCGAATGGGCCAGCCCGGATAGCTGGCGCCGTCATTAGCAAACGTGGAGAGCACATCCAGCGCGGCGCCCGAGCGCGGCACGCTGGCCTCCGTATAAAAGCCGTAGCCGAAGGTGGGCGTGGTGGGATAAATCAGCCACAGCCGATGCCCCACCGACCCCATCCAGCTGTCCACCGTGTCCGCCGGCTCCCAGCCGCTGCCAAACCCCATCCAGATATTGCCCTGGCTGACGCAGGCCAGGCCGGCCGGCGAGCCGGATTGATCATGTCTCATAATGCCGGTCTGGGCGATGTAGCGCGCTCCTTCCAGGCAGTTGCTGTTAAGCGTGGCGTCAAAGGTCACGGCCGGTACGCCGGCCAGGGCGCGGTAGTAATTGACGTAGGCCAGGGTGTCATTCTTGTCGGCCGGCGGCTGCGGGGCGGCGGCGAAGCTGTTGCTGACCAGCGGCAGATAGACCGTGACGCCGGCCAGCGCCGGGCGGGGTGCGGCGGTCAGCCACAGCGCGGCAGCACAGCTCACTACCCACCTCAGGAGCCTGATAGAGTGGCGCATTCTTGGCCTCCGCGTTGTGTGAGGACCCTCGGATGAGGGTTAGGCTTCAAATCCGATGTGCACGCTCGGGCGCATGGCCGTGAGATATTGGATCAGGGCCCGGATCAAGAGCAACACCCCGACCATCTCCAGCAGTTCTTCGGTTGTGGTCTCGAGGATAAAGTACAGCGCGGATCCAGCGCCCTGGCTCATGATTAAACCGCCCACGATTTCCAATCCGAGGGCGCCCCCGATATACAAGCCAGCGGCCAGAGCAAACTGAGGCTGCAAGCGCGGCGGCAATTGGAGGAAGAAACGCATATAGATACCGACGAACAACAGGGTCACCACGCCCCCCACAATGACCCAGGGGTAAAACCAGGGTCCTTCGAAACGACCGAATCTCTTAAGGAGGGAGTTGAGCCATTCATGCAAACCGGCTAATTCATCGAAGGAAAGCACGCTGACGATCAGCGCCAATCCCAGCCAGTGGGCGGCCAGTCGCTCGCGCCGGATCCGGTGGATTAGGCCAATTAGGCTCAAGAGGCTGGACGCGATGAACAGCGTCATAGTGCTGTACCAGGTTGGCAGATTGGCTTCTTGATCGACATCGAGTAGGAGCGCTAACCGGTTCAGATTCAGGGCCTCCATCCGGGGCAGGCCAAGTGTTAGGCGCGCCAAGTTCCCGGCCAGGCTTAAGCCGGTAAGCAGAATAACACTCAGGGTGAGCGCCAGGGTCAACCGCTTCGCTGATAGGCCCAGATTCATGACAATCTCCTCGGGAGGGTTCGAACGACTTTAAGTCAATTACGCTGAAACCGTAATCGACCCGTAATTGACCCGCTTCCGCAGCCCCTCGCCGGCGTAATCGACTTTGCCTCAATTACGCCCTCCCCACCCAAAAACGTAACCGACCCCGTGGCTCCCGATGGCCAAACCGTAATCGACTTTGGCTCGATTACGCCGGCCGGCGAGCGCTCGTCAGGTCTTCCCCCGTTGCCTAGAATGAGGTTGGAGTGACGCCCATTCAATTCACCGGAGAGAAAACCATGACGAGCCCCTGGATTCTAGCCCGTTTTCCCATCTGCCTGTCAGCGCCGGAGGCCGTGCCCAGCGGCCAGCCGCCGCTGGCGCCGCCCACGTCCTGGCCCAACCGCCTGGCGCTGCACCAAGATCCACAGACTTGGCCAGCTTTCGCGCAAACTTGTCCCATTGCCCAGCGTTACCACACCCTCCTGGCACCCCTGCCC
>JAGOBN010000378.1 GCA_017999235.1 Anaerolineales bacterium
TACTGGCGGATGAACCAGAGCTGGCCGTGCTCATCCAGCGGCACCATGGTCACCGCGCCGGTGTGATCCACAATTTCCAGGCGCGTGGTGCGGCCGGGCGCGTACTCGATCTCCTCCAGCCGCACGGCAAAGGCGCGGCCCCGGAACACGGTGTCGGATTTCAGCACGGATGCGGGCATGGGGCCTCCGAGGGAAATAAGGAGAGCGCAGCATGGCGCTGCGCCCTCCCGTTTCAGCGGTGTGCGGGCCGCCGGATGCGGGCCGCCGGATGCGGGCCGGCCGGGCCTTAGGGGTACTTGAGCACCTGGCCGGGGAAGATCTGGAACGGCGCGGCGATGTTGTTGGCGCGCGCCATTTGATCCGTGGTCAGGCCGCAGTTGTAGGCGATGCGGAACAGGTTGTCGCCGGCCTTGACGGTGTAGGTGCCTTTGCACGCGGCGGGCGCCGCGGTGGCGCCGGGAACGGCGGTCGCCGCCGGGGCGGCCGTGGCCGCCGGCGCCGCGCCACCGGGCAGGTTGATCTTTTGGCCGGGGGTCAGGCGGTTGGGATTGATGCTGGGGTTGGCGGCCACAATCGCCTGCGGGTCCAGCTTGCAGTCGCGCGCGATCTTGTAAATCCATTCGCCGGCCTTCACCGTGTACGGGTTGGGGCAGGCGGCCGGCACCGCGGTGGGAGGCACCGCCGTGGCGGTGGGCACGATGGCGGTGGCGGTCACCACGGGCGCCAGTTGGGTGGGGGTGGCGCTGGCCACGGCGGCCGGGGCCTCGGGCGTCTCCACCGCGCCGCCGCCCTGCTGCGCCACCTGGGTGGAAGCCAGCTGGGTGCCGAGTGCGTCCATGGTCGGGTCGCCGGCCGGCTGGCCGCCGGTGGTTTGGCCGTCGGCCGCCGCTGTGGTGGGGACGGTCTCGGTGGTGGCCGAGCGCGTGCAGGCCGCCAGCCCCAGGCTGGCCAGGGCTAAAGTGATCACTATTAGGCGAGTCTTCATGGTCTTCCTCCTGGGCAGCAGGCTAGTTTCTAGCGTGGGTCGCCTACGCTAGACGGCCCGCCAATTGAACGATGGTTTGGATGAGTGCAGAAAATGTGCCAGCCCTCGCACTCGCGGCGTATTGTGGCGCAAATGGGATTTTTGCGCAAACCGCGCCGCCGGCCCTCACTCGGTTTGGAGGATGTGCGTGAGAATGGTGGCGCCGCTGCCGCCGATGTTCTGGGCCATGCCCACGCGGGCGCCCGGCACCTGGGTGGCGCCGGCCTGGCCGCGCAGCTGCTGCGCCACTTCCACGATCTGATACACGCCGGTGGCGCCCACCGGATGGCCGCGCGCCTTCAAGCCGCCGCGCGTGGCGATGGGGACCCGGCCGCCCGGCCGGATCTCGTCCTCGAGCGCCAGACGCGGGCCTTGGCCGCGGTCGGCGAAGCCGCAGGCTTCCAGCGAGAGCACGGCCATGATGGAGAAGGCGTCGTGGAGTTCAAAGACATCGATGTCGGCCGGCCCGACGCCGGCCTGGGCGTAGGCTTTCCGGGCCGAGCCTTCAGCCGCGCTCAGCCAGAGCGGGTCGCGCCGGTCGTGGATCGCCAGGGTGTCGGTGGCCGAGGCGGAGCCGGTCACCCGGATCACGCCTCCGCCGCGCAGGGTCGCGGCCGGCACCAGCACCACCGCCGCGGCGCCATCGCCAATCGGGGAGGCGTCCAATAGATTAATCGGGTCCGCGATCAGGCGCGCCCGCGCGTACTCTTTGGCGCTGACTTTTTCATGCAGCCGCGCGTGGGGGTTGGTCAGGGCGTTGGCGTGGGCGTTGACGGCAAAGGGCGCAAAGTGCTCTTTGGCCCAGCCATATTCGTGCAGGTAGCGGCGCATGATGAGCGCGTTGAGGGCCACAAAGGAGACCCCCTGGGCGGCCTCCCAATCCGCGTCGGCGGCGCTGGCCAGGCCGCTGGTGGTGGCCGGCCCCACGGTATCCGTCATCTTCTCGACGCCCACGGCCACGGCGCACTCCATGGCCCCGGATGCTACCGCCAACAGCGCTTGCCGCACGGCCGCGGCGCCGGAACCGCAGGCGGCTTCCACCTTGACGGCCTCCGCGCCGCGCAGGCCCACCCAGTCCGTGATCAGGGCGCCCAGGTTCTCCTGCCGGTTAAGTTGGCCGGAGAGCATGTTGCCTACAAACACGCCGTCGGCGCGCTCCCGGCCGGCGTCCTGCAGGGCCGCGAAGACGGCCTCGCCCGCGATGACGCGGATCGATTTCTCCCACTGCTCGGCCACCGGCGTTTGGCCGATGCCCAGGATCGCGACTTCACGCATATGCCAACCTCTCGCTGAAGACCCCCAGAAACCGCCCGCTTGATTGTGCCGCCAACGCGGCTCCAAACCCTCTCAGGCTGACCGGGTGACTCTCAAAACCTCGCCGCTTCCGCCGCCGCGCTTGTTACGACAAGCCGGCCGGCGCGACGCTTGAATTTTACCGCCGGCCAGGCTCACGAACGCCTTAAGGAAGTCTGGTAAACTTTGCGCGTTTGCCCATCTCAATGTGAAGGTAGTGTGCGCTATGGATGAAACGTTAACGGCTGCCAAACCCAAACTGTCCATCGGGTGGATCATCGCGCTGGTGATCCTGCTCGCGCTGCTGGCGCTGACCGCCGTGCAGTTGTTCAAGGCCCAGCAAGGCCAGGTGGCGGTGGGGGAGACGGCCCCGGATTTCGCGGTGACGGGGTTTGACAACACCGTTCTGGCCGGCCAGCCCTTTCGGTTGAGCGAAGCCAAGGGCCAGGTGGTGCTGGTGAACTTCTGGGCTTCCTGGTGCATCCCCTGCCGCGAGGAGGCCGACGCCCTGGAGCAGCTCTGGCAGGTTTATCGGGAGCGGGGTTTGGTGGTGGTGGGGCTGGCCTGGTCTGACACCGAGCGCGAGTCGCTCAAATTTATCAACGAATTTAACCAGACCTACCTCAATGGCCCGGACCTGGGGACGCGCGGCGCGCAGGCTTACCGCATTAAGGGCGTGCCGGAGACCTTCCTGGTGGATAAGACCGGCAAGCTCACCTGGGTCAAGATTGGGCCGACCTCTTACGCGGAATTGGTGAGCGTCATCGAGCCGCTCCTGAATCAATAGCGCCCCGCCCAGCGCCGCCGCCATGTCACCGCGCCTTCGGTCGCTGCTTATCAATCTGGCGCGGATCGGCATTTCCGGCGTCTTGCTGGCCTGGATCCTCTCCCAGACCGGGCTGGAGCGGCTGGGGACGGTGCTCCAGAGTGCGGATCCCTGGCCGTATGCCGGCGCCGTGCTGTTGGGTCTAATTGGAATTGGCCTGCGGGCCTGGCGCTGGAAGGTGCTGCTGGACGCGGTGGGCGTGCGCCTGCCGTTGCCGCGCCTGATCTACTTATACTTCGTCGGCGCGTTCTTCAACGCTTTCCTGCCCACCGGCTTTGGCGGCGATGTGGTGCGCGTGCTGGAGTTCGGCCAGGGCGCCCACTCTTCCCAGGCGGCCGGCACCGCGCTGGTGGACCGGCTGACTGGTTTCATCATGCTCTTCGCCCTGGCGCTGGCGGCGCTGCCCTTCGCGGGCGCCCTCCTGCCGCCCAGTTTGACCGGACTGATCGCGGCCCTGGGCGCCGGGGTGCTGCTGGGGAGCGCGTTGTTGTTTGAGGGGCGGCTGCTGCCGCGGTTGACGGCGGGGTTGGGACGCTGGCCGCTGACCCGGCCGCTCTCGCTGGCCGGCGACGGCTGGCTGGCGCGCACTTACGGCGTCATCGCCGCCTGCGGCCGCGGCGCGCTGCTGCGCGCGCTGGGCGTTTCCCTCATCTTCAATCTAGTGATCCTGACGGCCGGGTGGCTGATCGCGGCCACCCTGCGGCTGACCATCGCGCCGGCGACGCTGGCCGCCTTTATCCCGGTCGCCACCGCCACCCTGCTCGTGCCGATCTCGATCAGCGGCCTGGGCGTGCGCGAGGGCGTCTATGTGGCGCTGTTCGCGCAGGTGGGCATCGCCGACGCCCAGGCCGTGGCCTTCTCCCTGCTGTTCTATTCCATCGATCTGGCGACCGGCCTGGTCGGCGGCCTGCTCTATCTGGGCAGCAGCCTGGCCCGCCTGCGCCGGCCCGATCCCGCCTGACCTCAGCCGCGCTGCTCGCGCCGGCGCTGCCGGCGGCGCTCCTCGCCGTCGTCGCGGATCAAGACGCTCAGCACCACGCTGACAATCGAAACCACCAGCGCGCCGAAGAAGGCCGGCCAGAAACCGTCCACCGTGAAGCCGATGGCCAGGCCAAACTGCGCGCTGAGCGCTTGCGCCACCACGCTGGTCAGCCAGAACAAGAGCGTGTTGATCAGCAGCGTCCCCAGCCCCAGCGTCAGGATGATCAGTGGGCAGGTGAGCAGCGTGATCAACGGCCGCACCAGGGCGTTGATCAGCCCAAAAACCACGGCCAGCCCCAGGATGGACATCCAATCCTTGGGGCCGGCGATGCCGGGGACCAGCGTGACCGCCGCCCACAAGGCGACGGCATTGATGGCCCAGCGCAAAATCAATTTTGACATCGCAGTTCTCCTGGCGGCCTCTAGTCTGGAGGCCGTCCAGTCACTAATACGCGGCCGGCCCGGGTTGGTTGCGGCTAGTGCCCTGTCCGCCTGCGCCAGATGGATGCGCGTCGCCTTTTGTTGGCGTCAAGCGGGGCAGGCCGGTCTATCATCATCAGGCGGACGGGGTATTAGCGTTGATCGTTGGGGTCGTAGACCGCGCCGCCATACAGGCTGTCCGCCCCCGGCCGGCACACGACCCAGCTGACTTGTGTATCTACGGCACAGCTGATCTGGTAGCCGTCCGCGAATGTGACGCGCACGTCAACTTGCGCGCTCATCCCCGGCACGGCGCGTTGATCCAGGCTGTAGGCGCTGGCGGCGTGCTGGCGGAT
>JAGOBN010000379.1 GCA_017999235.1 Anaerolineales bacterium
GCGCTAAGATTGCGCCCATGCTGCCCAAAAACTCTAAACGTTGGATTCCCGCTCCAAAACTAAGCGCCCAGGCCGAGTTGGAACTGGCCGGGTTCTCCCCCCTGATTGCCCAACTGCTTTTCAACCGCGGCTTCGCGGCCGGCGCCGACGCGCGCGCCTTCCTGGCCGGCGAACTCAACCAAAGCGACGACCCGCTGACGCTGGCCGGCCTGCCGGAGACCGTGGACCGGGTGCGGCGGGCGGTGGCGGCCGGCGAGGCCATCGTGGTCTATGGTGATTACGACGCGGACGGCGTCACGGCTACGGCGCTCTTGGTGCAGGTGCTCACCGCCCTGGGCGCGCAGGTGCGGGCTTACATCCCCAACCGCGAAGATGAAGGCTACGGCCTGAACCATGACGCGCTTAAGGCGCTCAAGGCCGAAGGCGCGGGTTTGGTCATCACCGTCGATTGCGGCATCCGGTCTTTGGCGGAGGCGGAGACGGCGCGCGCCATCGGTCTGGACCTGATCATTACCGACCATCACACCACGGGCGAAGCCCTGCCGGACGCGCTGGCCGTGGTCAATCCCAAACGCGCCGACGATGCCTATCCTGAAAAGAATCTCTCCGGCGTGGGCCTGGCGTTCAAGCTGGCGCAGGGGCTGTTGCGCGGCCAGTCGCGCGCGCCGCTCAACGCCTCGGACGTGCTGGACCTGGTGGCGCTGGGGACCGTTTCCGACCTGGTGCCGTTGACGGGCGAGAACCGCTGGCTGGTGCGCCAGGGCCTCAAGGTGATCAACCGGCCGCGCCGCGAGGGTCTGAAATCGCTCATCGAGGTCGCCCGGCTGCGGCTGGGCTCCATCGATGCCGGCAACCTGGGCTTCGCGCTGGGGCCGCGCCTGAACGCGGCCGGCCGTCTGGATTCCGCGCTGGCGGCCTATGAACTGCTCACCACCGGCGATCTCTTCCGCGCCTCCCAATTGGCCCAGCAGCTGGAAGCCCAGAACCGCGAGCGCCAGGCGCTGACGCGGGAGACCCAGGCGCGCGCGAGAGAGATCGCGCTGGCCGCGCCGGGCGATAATTATCTGATCTTCGCGGCCGACCCGGAGTTCCGGCATGGGGTGGTGGGGCTGGCGGCCGCCCGCCTGACCGATGAATTTTATCGGCCGGCGGTGGTGGCCCGGCGCGACCCGGACTTCACGCGCGGCTCGGCCCGCAGTATCCGAGAATTCCACATCACCCAGGCTTTCGACGACTGCCAGGCCCTGCTGGTGAAGCACGGCGGCCATGCCGCCGCCGCCGGCTTCACGGCGGCAACGGAGAATGTGGACGAATTTGCGGAACGCCTGGGCGCGCTGGCGGCCCAGCAGTTGGCGGGCCAGGACTTGCGGCCGGCCCTGCGCGTGGATGCCGAAGTGCCGTTCCGGGATTTGACGCCCGAGTTGGCGCAGGATCTGCGGCGCTTTGAGCCCTGCGGGTACGGCAACCCGACGCCGGTGCTGGCCTCGCGCGGGGTGAAGGTGCTGTCCCAGCGGGCGCTGGGGACCGACGGCCAGCATCTCAAATTGGCGCTGACCGACGGCCGCGTGACCTTTGACGCCATCGCCTTTGGGCAGGCCGCCTGGCGGGATCGGCTGCCGGCGCAGATTGACGTAGCGTACGCGTTTGAGATCAACGAATGGAATGGCGAGAAGCGTTTGCAGCTCAACGTGCGCGATATTCAACCCAGCGGCGGCTAAGCCGGCGCTCTTCCCCCGCCGCTGCTGCGAGCCGCCGCGATGGGCGGCTCGCGGCGTTAACGGCGGCGCCGGCCCGCGCTAACCCCCAACCCCAACACCATTAACCCGCCCAGGCCCGAGAGCGTCAAGCCCCAAGTCAGCGCGGCCGGCGCAAAGCGGAACTCCACGGTGTGCGCGCCGGCCGGCAGCGCCACGGCCCGAAACGCAATATCGGCGCGCAGCAGCGGCACGGGCTGGCCGTCGAGCGTGGCCTGCCAGCCGGGGTAAAACGCGTCGGTGAGGACCAGATAGCCGGGGCCGGCCGCCGTCACGCTCACGAACTCGGGCGTATAGGCTGTGATCGTCGCCGGCCCGGATTGGCCGGCGGCCGGCTCCGGCATGGCGGCGGCGGCCAGGATCACGGTCTGCGCGGGATCAAACGCCGGCTCCCGGAGCGCGGCCCGCGCCGCGGCGTCATCGGCCAGGATTTGCGCGCGCGCGGCCACAAAGGCGCGCGGCAGGACGTTAAGATTCTCGTAGACCTTCACATCCCCGGAATGCGCCAGCCGGTACGGGCCGAGCGTCAGGGACTGGAACGCGCCGGTGCGCGTGTCGATCAGGCTCAGGCCGCGCACGCTCAGCGGCCCGACCAGCGTCAGGGCGGCCGGCGTCAGCGGCGCGCCCAAATCCACGCGCTTGCCGGCCAGCGGCCAGGTACGCGTCACGCCGGCCGCCTCGGTGATCCGCACCTGGCCGGTCTGGCCGCCGGCCGTAACGACGCCCAGGGCGGTGGCCTCAAAGCGGGGCAGGCGGGGCAGGGTAAAAGTCTCACCGGCCGCCAGCGTCAGCGTGAATTGCAGATCGTAGAAGACGCCGGCGCTCCAGGCGTCTTGCACCTTGTCCGTGATCAGCCAGCGGGCGTTGACGAGCGACAACAGGCGGTTGGCGGGCGCGGCGGTGAGGTTCTCGCGCAGCCGGCCGTCGGCCGAGGGCGCGCCCGTGAAGAGCTGCGTGAACGCGGCGTAGCGGCGCAGGGGCAGGATGCCGCCGTCGAAGCCGTCCACGGCCGGCACGCCCCACGTCAGCGGGAGGTTGGGCGAGAGCACTTCCTTGTGCTTGGTGGCGATGAGGTAGTCATACACCGCCTCGGCCGGCAGCTGCGGGTCATACTCCCCCTGCAGCTCGGCCAGATCGCCGGGATCAAAGCGCAAGGCGGAGAGCGAAAGGAAGCGCGGCGGGGGCAGCGCCTCCGGGGTGACGAGCAGCTGCGTCAGCGCCGGCCGCGCGGAGTGATAGGCTTCGGGCGCGGTCAGGCGGTTGAGCGGCAGGCTCTGGCTGGCGGCGAAGATTTCGACGACCGCTAAGAGCCCGAGGGCCGGCCCACGCCAGCGCGCGGAGGCCGGCCAGGCCAACAGCGCCACGCCGAGGCCGAGGGGCAGGCCCCACCCCGCCCACTCCGCCAGCGGCGGCGCGCCCAGCGGCCCGGTTTCGCCGGGCGGGGTCAGCGCGCTGGCGAGCGGCGTCAGCGCCATCAGCGCGGCCGGAAGCAGGCCCGCCCAGGCCGCGCGGCGGGTGGCCGCGGCCGCGCGCTCATAGCCCAGGCCGGCCAGGAGCGCGGCCCCGAAGGCAAACAAAAACAGCCAGCGGGCCGGCACGCGGAACAGGTTGAAAGGCGGAAAGGCCGCCAGTGCCGCGAAGAGCGGGTTATAGGCGCCGAGGGCGAACGTCAGCCCCAGGCCCGCCAAGCCCAGCAGGGTCAAACTGCGGCGGGCGCCGCTCACGCCGAGCGCCGCCAACAGCAGGCCGGCAATCCCGAGGTAGCCCACATATTCCGTGAACAGGCTGCGCGTGTAGCCGGGCAAGAGCGCGCGGCCGAGCAGGCGCGGGTCCAGTGAGAACGAGACGGCCTCGCGCCAGGGCAGGCCGCCGCTCCGCAAAGATTCCCCAGAGAGCTCGAGGGTGGGCGCCAATTGCGCCGCGGCCAGCAGGCCCCCGAGCAGGACGCCGGCGCCCAGGCCGGCCAAGCGCAGCCGGACGCCACGCCCTCGATCCGTGCGCTGGACGTGCGCGGCGGCCACGTACACGGCCAGGCCGCTCAAGGTGATGAAGACGCTTTGCGTGTGGCCGGCCAACACGGCCAGCGCCGTGAAAGCGGCCAGGCCGATCAGCCGCCGGCGCCAGGTGGGCAGGTCCGCCGCCCACAGCAGCCACGGAAACCAAGCCAGCGCCTGCAATTGATTGAGGTGTTCCACCTGGGCGGTGAGGTAGCCGCCCAGCGCAAACAGGAGCGCGGCCAGCAGGCCGGCCGGCGCCGAGAGCCCCAGCCGGCGGCGCGCGAAGACCTGCGTCCCCCACACCGCCAGGCAGAGGTGCAGCAGGATGGCGGCCTTGGCCGCCGCCGGGGCCGCGAGCGGGATCAACAGCCAGTTAAGCGGATACAGGACGCCGGTCTGCGAATTGGCCAAGAAGGGCGCGCCCATGAACAGCTCGGGCGTCCAGAGCGGCAGGCGGCCGGCCGCCAGGGCGCGCGCGCGATAATCCCACAGCGGGTAGAAATAGAGAAAGGTGTCGCCGCGCGCCAGAATGAGGTTGGTGAAGGCCAGCTTCCAGCCCAGGGCCAGGGCGGCGAGGGCTCCGAGGAAAAACTCCCACCCGGCCGGGGCGGTGGATTGAGGTGAGGTCCGCATAAGCGCCGTCAGTATAACTCGGCCGGCGTTCACGGTTGGCCGCAAAAAGATTGTACAAATCATCGACAAAACAATAGACAATCTGTATAGTCTTCGTATCTTTGGAGACAAAATATGCAGCGCAGCCGTTTGATGACTATCTTTCTGATCGTAATGATTGACTTGCTGGGGTTTGGCCTGATCCTGCCCCTGCTGCCGTTTTATGCGGAAACCTACGCCGCCACGCCATTGCTGGTGGGGTTGCTCACCGCCTCCTACGCGGCCGCGCAGTTGATTGGGGCGCCGCTGTTAGGCCGGCTCTCGGACCGCTATGGCCGGCGCCCGGTGCTGTTGGTGAGCATCTTCGGAACGCTGCTGGGCTTTCTGCTGTTAGGCGTGGCGGACCCGCTGGGGCGGGCGCTGGCGGCCGGCGCCGGGCCGGACGTCACCAACACGGTGATCCTGACCTTGCTGTTTATCTCGCGGGTGGTGGACGGTCTGACGGGCGGCAATCTGACCGTGGCGCAGGCCTACAT
>JAGOBN010000380.1 GCA_017999235.1 Anaerolineales bacterium
ACTCGGCTCCGCCGAGTGACAGCAAGGTGCCAACTCCGACAGTATGCATTCTGGAAGATGAGAGTAAGGGTACTTCGCCATTGCGGCCCCTTCTCACATCCAGAAGGGGCTTATTTTTTTGCCTCTTTTGGCCTCTCCTCGGATAAGACCCGGTTGCTCCAGGAGAGGCCGCATGACCACCGCCGAGATCAAACCCCAAACCCGCACCCCATTAGCCCAGGCCCGCGTCAAACGCGGCGCTTCCACGGACGCTGTCCACGCCGGCCGGGACAGCGTGTATCCATATCACAGCCTGAACGTGCCGGTGGTGCAGACCGCGACCTACACCTTCAAGGACACGGCCGACCTGTGCGCGTTCCAGGAGGCGCGGCTGTGGGGCGGGGCGCGCGACCGCACGGAGTACGGGCGCTACGGCAACCCGACCGTGGCGGCCTGCGAGGCCAAGCTGGCGGCGCTGGAGCACGGCGAAGACGCGGTGCTCTTCAGCTCCGGCATGAACGCCGTCACCAGCGTCCTGCTGGCCATGCTCTCGGCCGGCACCCATCTGGTCATCGGCGCTGACTGTTACCGGCGCACGCGCCAGTTCTGTAAGACCTATCTCAAGCGCTTTGGCATCGAGCACACGGTGGTGCCGATGGGCGACCTGGCGGCGCTGGAAGCCGCCATCCGCCCCAACACCCGCCTGATCGTCTCTGAATCCCCGACCAACCCGTACCTGCGCGTGGTGGACCTAATCCAGCTGGCCGAGATCGCCAAACGCCACGGCGTCAAGACCCTCATCGACGCCACCTTTGCCAGCCCCGTCAATCAGACCCCGCTGGACTTTGGCATTGACCTGGTCCTGCACTCGGCCACCAAGTATCTGAGCGGCCACAATGACCTGCTGGCCGGCGTGGTGGCCGGGTCGGCCGGCCTGATCGACTCGCTCCGGCAGGCGCTGGGCGTGCTGGGCGGCGTGGCGGACCCGCACACGGCGGCGCTCCTGCTGCGCGGCCTGAAGACCCTGGCCCTGCGCGTCGAGCGGCAGAACCAGAACGCCCAGGCCGTGGCCGAGTTCCTGGAAGCGCACCCGCGCGTGGCGCGCGTGTGGTACCCGGGGCTGGCCTCGCATCCCGACCACGCCGTGGCGCGCGCCCAGATGCTGGGCTATGGCGGCGTGGTCAGCTTTGAGATTGACGGCGGGCTGGAAGACGCCGGCCGCTTTATCGACGTGCTGCAAATCCCGATCATCGCGGCCTCGCTGGGCGGGGTGGAAAGCCTGATCGAACAGCCGGCGCTGATGTCGTACTACGAACTCTCCACTGAAGAGCGCCTGGCGGTGGGCATCCAGGATAACCTGGTGCGCTTCGCCATCGGGGTGGAAGATACCGCTGACCTGCTGGCCGACCTGGCCCAGGCTTTAGACCAGATAGGGGAATGACCATGCCAACTTCCGGACGCGATGTTTTCTTTGTTGAAGCGGGTGCGGCTGAGACGCGCCACTGCCTGATCTGCGGCGCGGAGTGTGAGGTGGAGCGCGGCGTCCTGGGCGCCACCGCCTGGGCCGAAACGCTGGCGGGCGCCCGCCGCTGGCACGACCGTTTCACCTGCCCGCATACGGACCAAGCCTGGCACGCCCAGGCGGCCACGCTGGCCGCCCAGCGGGACGCGGCGGCCGGCCGCCGCCAGCGCGAACTGTTGGAAGCGGATTTGCGGGAGATTCTAAGCGCCGCCGGGCTGGGCGTCTGAGCCGGCGCCGCCCGCCACTCTCCCAACTCCCCCGCCGGGCCGCTGGTTTTGGCCCGGCTTTTTTGTTGGAGCGGCGGGTGGTTGTCCGTGTCGAGAAGCCTCGATTGACGCTATAATCAAGATGGTCCCTGGCCGATTAATCGTCGGCCGGGCTGATTTCCCAACCCTCAAACAATCCGGGCCGAAGCCGGACACATAGCCGACGGGCGACCGTCAGGGAGGCGAACGATGAAACTGGCTTCGCACTTTCGAACCCAAGCGGTCTGGGTGGCCGGCCTGCTGCTGGGCGGCGCACTGGTGGTTGGCGTTTTGATGGCCGCGGATCAGGCCTTGGCCGGCGCGCTTGTCCAAACCGCGCCGCAGGCTGACCAGCCGCCAGCGCCCGCCCCGCTCGCCATCACCCCCTTTGACCAGGCGGCGGCCGCAACGACCGCGGCGGCCGCTATCCCCGGCTTGTCCGTCCAACCCTTCCGCCCCGCCTTCCGGATGTCCCTGGGCGGGACGCCCCCGACCGCCGGCGTCAGCGGTCAAGCCAAGCCCGATCAGCCGGCGGCGGCCACCGGTCCAAAGCCGGCCGCAACCTCGCCGGGGCTGGATATCCAAAGCCTGGTCGAAGCCCAAGCTTTGGATTGGACCATCGTCTTCTCAGATGATTTTGATACCTGGTTGTTTCCCACGACGTGGTACACATCTTGGGTCACGTACACCTCCGGGCTAGATGCACAATGGAAGGATGTCCTTACGAATACATCTCCCTCCGGCTCCTACTCCGCCTGGCCGGCGGCTGGTGGCGCGGACGGCGTCGATATTTCCACTTTTCCCGACGCCGGTTACCCTAACGGCGTTAATTCCTGGATGGTTCAAGGGCCGTTTGACTTCAGCGGCAAGACCGATATCTACGTAGGCTTCAATCTATGGTACGAGACCGAGCCTAACTTTGATTGGCTCTTCTTATGTATTTCGGTGGACGGCGTTTATTACGACTGCAATAACTATTGGTCCGGTTCGTCCGGCGGTTGGACATATCAGAGCTTTTATTTGACATCGTACGCTGGCTATTCCAGTGTTTACATCGCCTGGGTGTTTAACAGTGACCCAACTATCGGCGGCGATGCCGGTTTTATCGGCCCGTACGTGGACGACATCTACATCTGGGATTACACGCCGGCCCCGCCGCCGCCCCCGGACGCGCGCGGGCAGTTGATTGAGAACCCCAGCTTTGAGACCGGCGATCTCACCGCCTGGAATACCGTCTCGATTGCCGGCTTGTCCGGCGCCGCGTTGGCCCCGCAGGCGGCCGGCGCCGCCCCGCGCTCGAGTGCGGCCGCCGCGAGTGTCACCCCGCTGGAGGTAATGGCCCAGTCCGTGGCGGTGACGAACTCCACCTATGTGGATGTGGCCTACTCCGCTTGGCTGGGGCGCGACGCGGACGGCGCCGACTACCTCTACCAGCCGATCTTCGTCTCCAACACGGTGACGGCCCTGACCCTGAATTACTGGTACGCGGTCACCACCAACGAGACCAATGCGCGCTCCGACTTCTTCTGCGCCAGTTTGCAGGCGGCCGGCGGAGTCCCGAACACGGTGCTGGTGGATCTGGGCTGCGTGGATGCCGTCAGCGCCACGGGGTATTGGCAGGAAGTGATCTTTGACCTCACCCCGGACCAGCTGGCCGCCGTCAAGGGCCAGACCGTGGACCTGGTCTTTGAGCTCTACAACACCACGGACCCCGGCCAGCCCATCCTAAACACCTATGCGTACGTGGACTATGTCTGGGCCTATATCGCCGACCCCGGCGCCTACACCTCGCTCGACCCGCACGAGCCCAACAACGCCCCCGCTGAGGCGACCGCGCTGGCCTGCAGCGCCAGCATCCTGGACGGCGTCATCGGCGACGCGCTGGGCAGCCCGGACGAGGACTGGTATGTGATCTCCGCCCCGGCCGGCCCGCTGACGCTGGATATTGACGCCCGCACGCATGTCCCGGTCTCGGCGCTGGATGCCACGCTGACGGTCTACGACGCGGGGCTCAACTTCGTGGCGTATAACGACGACGACGGCGCCACCTACGACTCGTTCCTCACCTATGACGTGCCGAGCGGCGCCACCTACTACGTGGTGGTCCGGTCGCTGGGCGGCGACGGCCGCGCCGATTACACCTACGATTTGACCGCCACCTGCGGCACCGAGGTGGCGCCGCCGGTGGTGGGCAATGTGACGCCGCCGGCCGCCGACACCTGGAATGTGATGCTCTTCCTCAACGCCGAGGACCAGAACTTCGAGAGTATCCTGCAGGGCTATCTCAACGCCCTGCCGGCCGTGGTGTTGGGCAAGCAGAGTTTCCTGACCATCACCGTGCTGTATGACGGCCCCGGCAATACCGGCCTGACGCGCTACGTCATCCAGCCGACCGGCACCCCTTACACCGACGGCGTCAACCGCTGGGCGCTGGCCGAGGACAATATGGGCGACGCGGCCACGCTGCGGGACTTTGTCAATTGGAGCATGGACCTGTATCCGGCCGAGAACTACTACCTGGCCATCGACGACCACGGCGACGGGATCTATGGCACGAGCGTGGACAAGACTTCCAACTATGATCAGCTCACGCCGCCCGAGATCTACTCCGCCCTCAAGGACGCCACGCACAACGGCGAGCGCAAGCTCAGCATCTTCGATTACGAATCGTGTCTGATGGGCCTGGCCGAGAACGCCTACGACCTGCGCCAGTGGGTGGATTACGTGGTCTTCTCCCAGCAGATCAGCTGGGGCATCAGCACCTACCCGGTCTACTTTGCCGACCTGGCCGCCGGCGATACCCCGCGCACGGTGGGCGAGCGCATCGTGGCGCGCTATTCGGCCGGCGCCGTTGCTTCTCAGAACCCGCACACCATCTCGCTGATTGACACTTCCCAGATGGAAACGGTGCGCGCCACGATGGATACACTGGCGGCGGCGCTGGCGACGGCCAATCCCACTACCATGCTCCAGACGCGGAGCGCCACCCAGGCCTTTGCCGCCAACCTGCAGCAAGCCACCAACCCGGACTTCGCCGAGTATCTGGATTTGTATGACCTGGCCGCCCAGGCGGCGGCGCGCGGCCTGGTGACCAGCCAGGCGGCCGGCGCACTGCAGGCCGCCGTCGACCAGGCCGTGGTCGCCGAGCGC
>JAGOBN010000381.1 GCA_017999235.1 Anaerolineales bacterium
TTGGGCGCGTAGTAGCAGCCGCCCATGACGTGTTTGGTGGTGGCGGCCAGGCAGGCGTAGAAGGTGTTGAGGTCCAGGGCCTCGTTGGCCACGTCCCGCGCCACCACCGGGCGCAGGTAGAAGTGGATGTTCTCCAGGGTGTTCACCAGCCGGCCGATATCGTACAGGTCGCGCAGGCGCGAGGGGCGCGCGCGGCCGGTCTCCAGATCCACCACCAGCACGGCGGCCCCGCCCGTGCCGAGGTGGACGCGCTTGCCGCGCAGATGCAGGTCAGTCTGGCCGTCCTTGCTGTAGAGCACCACGTCATGGTTGGCCTGCCGGAGCGCGGCCTCCACCAGGCCGGCCGGGAAGTAGACGCGGTTATTGGCGGCGTCCACGCGGGCGCCGGCGGCGGCCAGGATCGACCGGCACTCGCTCTCCACCACTTCCACGCCGGTCCGCTCCAAAATCGACAAGGCGCCGGCGTGAATGCGCTGGACGTCCTCATCCGAGAGCGGCTTGTAGCGCCCGCCCTCCAGGCCGGGCGGCGAGATGTTGGGCGTCTTGCGCGGGCCGCGTTCGCGGCGGGGACGGCGTTCAGGAGCGGTCATGGTGGGTGTCCGTTGGGTCGCGGCCGGGCTAATGATGCAAGAGGCGCCGAAAGTCTGGATCGGTGAAGGCCGGCCGGTTGAGCGAGAAGGGCGCGATGGGCAGGGCGCTTTGGCGATGCAGGGCCAGGTCCCGCAGGGCCTGGCCGATGACGCTGGCGAACTTGTAGCCCTGGCCGCCGGCGGCCGTGACCGAGATCTGCGGATACTCCGGCAGGGTGGAGATGACGAATTCCTGGTCCGGCGTGTTGTGGTACAGGCAGGTCTTGGTGTACAAGATCGGGCCGGCGGCGCGCGGGATATGCGTCCGCAGGAACTCGGCGTAGCGCGCCTCGCGCACCGGGTCCGGCTCAAAGGTGCGCGTCTCCGGCGTCACTTCCGGGCCGGCCAAGTGCTGGCCCATCTTGGTGGCCAGTTCGCCGTAGACCGGGAAGCCGTAGTAAGAGTCGCGCCCGTGGAAGAGCCAGATGGGGAAGCGTTCCGGCTTGAACTCGGCGGTGTGCGGGGTGGTGAAGTAGGTCACTTGCTCTTGCGTGCCGTAGAACGGCAGCCGCACCCCGGCGCCGGCCAGCAGGCGCTCGGTCCAGATGCCGGCGGCCAGCACCACACTGCGCGCCGAGAAGGTGCCGTGCGTGGTCACCACCTCCACGGCCCGGTCACTGATGGGGCGGACGGCCAGCACCGGGCAGCGGTCCCGCAGGGCCGCGCCGCGCGCCCGGCCCAGGGCCAGATGGTTGAGCAGGGCCTTGCCGGCGTCCACAAAACCAGACTCGGCCTGGTAGACGGCGGCCTCGTGGTCCTGGAGCGTGAACTGCGGCCAGCGGTGGTGGACCTCGGCCGGCGTCAGGGCTTCAAACGGGATGTTGCGCCGGCGCATGGCGGCCGTGTAGCGGGCCAGATCGCGGGTGCCTGCCACGGACGTATCGCGCACGCCGAATTCTTCAATCACCAGCCCGCCGGTGATCCAGACCACTTGCACGCCGGCCTCGGCCTGCATGCTGTACCAGGCGTCATAGGCCGGCCGGGCCAGGTCGGTGTAGATGTCTTGATGCTGGGCGATGCGGATGATGCGCGAGTGGTCTTGCGAGCCGCCGCGTGGGTGGCCGATCTCAAACTGCTCGATCCCGAGCAGTTCGCCGCCCAGTTCGCGGCTGAGCCAGTAGTACGCGGCGGCGCCCAGGCCGCCCAGACCGATGACGATGGTGTCGTAGGTGGTTTTCATAGCGATTGATTTACACCGTGATGCGGGCCAGCCGCGCGCCGGCCGCCCGGATCAAATCCCGGGCCGCGAGCTCCAGGCCGGCCAGGGGATCGCCGCTGGAGATGTTGCAGTTTTCGCGGCCGGCGAAGAATTCGTCCATGACCACGGGGACGCCGGCCGGCAGGCCGAGCGGCGCCACCGCGCCTTGGACATAGCCGGTGACGGCGCGGATCTCCTCGGCGGACGCGAAGCTCAAGCGTTTGTAGGGTTCGCCCAGGAACGCGCGCACGGCCTGCGGGTCCAGCTTGGCATCGCCGGGGACGCAGGCCATGACGTGCCGGCCCTCCCGGTCTTTGAGCAGGATGGATTTGACCATCTCCTCCTTAACCACGCCGCGCTGGGCGGCCGCGGCCTCCACGGTGAAGACCGGCTCACTGTGCGGCAGGACGCGGTAGGGGATGCCGAGCGCGTCGAGCATGGTCGTGATCTTGGTTTGAATGGCAGCCATTATCTGGTAGGGAAGTTTGCAGCCACGGATTGCCCGGATTTCACTGAACGAGTGAGTTTATCCGTGTAATCCGTGAAATCGGTGGCGCTGGATTTCACGCCCGCACGCGCTTTCCGTCTGGATCGAAGACCGGCTCGGCCACCACCGTCGCTGGCAGCCGCTCCCCAAAATACTCGATCTCCAGCTTGTGGCCGGGCTGGGCCAGCGCCGGCGGCAGATAGGCATAGGCAATGTGCCGACTCACGCTGTAGCCGGTGTTGGCCGAGGCGACGAAGCCCGCCACGTGCCCGTCCGCGAAGATCGGCTCGCGGCCCAGGACGATATCGCCGGCCCGGTCCAGCGTCAGGCACGTCAACTGCCGGGTGAGCGGCTGATCCTTGAGCTTGAGCAGCGCCTCGCGGCCCACGAAATCACCCTTCTTGAAGCGCAGGAGGTGGGCCAGGCCGGCCTCGAAGGGCGTGTAGTTGGCGTCCAGATCAAAGCCCAGCCGGCGGAAGCCGCGCTCGATGCGCAGGCTGTCCATGGCGCCGGTGCCGGCCGCGATCAGGCCCAGCGGCCGGCCGGCCTCCCAGAGCTGATCCCAGACGTGCAGGCCGAAATCGGCGGGCATGTAAATCTCCCAGCCCAATTCGCCCACATAGCTGACGCGCAGGGCCAGGCACGGGGCCAGGCCGATGACGAGCTCGCGCGCAGTGTAATACGGGAAAGCGGCGTTGGAGAGGTCGGCGTCGGTGGCCTGGGCCAGGATTTCACGCGCCTTAGGCCCCCACAGACCGAGCGCGCCGGACAGGGAGGTGAGGTCGGTGATCTGGACCTGGAAGCCTTTCGCCGCCGCTTGCCGGCGCAGCCAGGCCAGGTCGCGCGGGCCGGCGCCGGCGCCGCTCAGCACGCGGAAGTGCTGGTCCGCCAGGCGCACCACGGTCATATCCGAGCGCAGGCCGCCGTTGACGTCCAGCATCAGCGTGTAGACCACCTTGCCGGGGGCCACGTCCATCTGGTTGGTGAACACCCATTGCATGAGCGCCAGCGCGTCCGGGCCGGTGACGTCCAGCTTGGTGAAGGTGCTCATATCAAACAGGCCGGCGGCGGCGCGGGTCCGCAGGTGTTCGGCCGCCTGCACCGGGGACCAGTAGCGCGCGGCCCAGCCGGTGCGGGCCGGCACGTCCGGCTCTTCAATCCCGATATTGGCGTCGCACCAGGCGGCGCGCTCAAAGCCGCCGAACTCGATGAAGGCCGCCTGCTGGGCGGCATAGCGCTCGTAGAACGGCGTGCGCCGCAGGTTGCGCGGGCGCGCCATCGGCTCGGACGGGTGGATGATCAGGTGGGTGTTCTTATACGCTTCTTGGCCGCGCGCGCGGATGTAGCCGGGGGTGAGGGCGTGTTTGTGGAAACGGCTGACATCGGCTTCGCGCACGTCCACGGACGGGACGCCGTCGGTCAGCCAGTCCGCGATGGCGCGGCCCACGCCGCCGCCGTGCGTGATCCAGACCGCCTCCGCCAGCCAGAAGCCATCCAGGTCCGGGTGCGGGCCGAGGATGGGCATGCCGTCCGAGACGAAGGAGAACATCCCGTTGAACGCGTCGACGATGGGCTTCCCGCGCACCATCGGGAAGACCTCGGCGATCTGCGCGTGCGGTTCCGCGAAGTGTTCGGGCGTGAACGGATTCTTGGATGGCTCGCCGTGGGCGTCCTGGGGCGCGCGGAGGGCGGCCGGCTCCACCGGCAGAGGGGCATGGTTGTAGTTGCCCATTCCAAACAGGTCGCCGTGCATGCGGCAGTACATCAGATGGTCGTGGACGCGCACGATGGGCAGGGCCACTTCCTCTTTCAGCGCGGCCAGCTCCGGGATCGGGCCGACCTTCACGTACTGGTGCTCCATGGGCATGAGCGGCACGGTCAGGCCGGCCAGCCGGCCGATGAGCGGGCCCCAGATGCCCGCGCACAGCAGCACATACTCGGTCTCGATCCGGCCCTGGTCGGTGAGCACAGCGCGCACGCGCCGGCCCGTGATCTCAAAACCCGTCACGGTGGTGTGGCCGTGGAAAGCGGCGGCGCCGGCCGCCATCGCCGAGCGCGCCATAGCTTCCGCCGCCACCACCGGGGCGCCGATGCCGGCGCCGGGGCTGAACAGGCCGCCCTCGATTTTTGCATCATCCAGCATCGGCACCAGCGCCCGGCACTCGCCGGGCGAGAGCAGGTGGCAGTCCACCCCGTAGCTCTGGCCCCAGCCGGAGCGGCGTTTAAGCTCGTCCCAGCGCGCTCCTGACCGCGCCACTTCCAGGCCGCCCACCAGTTTGGCGCCGCGCCGGCCGTCCACTTCCAGCTGGGCATACAGCGGCAGGCCGTATTGGGCGAACTGGGTCAGCATGCGCGAGGCCGAGATCAGGCTGAGCCCGCCGGGAGCGTGGCTGGTGGAGCCGCCGGTGTGGAACAGCGGCCCTCGATCCACCACCACGATATCGCGCCAGCCGCGCTGGGCGAGGTGGTAGGCGGCGCTGCAGCCGGCGATGCCGGCGCCGATGATCACCAGACGCGCGTGAGACTGCATGAGTTACCTCGGCTAGGGTCGCGGGTGAGTCCGTATGATAGCGG
>JAGOBN010000016.1 GCA_017999235.1 Anaerolineales bacterium
CGCACCCGCCAGCGAGTGTTGGTTATTCAAAATCTCGAATGTTATCTGGCAAAAAAAGAGCATCACGCCGACGTTCCCTCCGTGACGGCCTGGCACTTCGGGCACGGGCACGCTGTACCGCGCGCCTGACGCGCCGCCGGCGCGACCTTGGCCGGGGCGGTCTCCTGAACGGCATCCATCACCTGGAAGACGGCGGGCTGCACCACACGGTAGAACACATTCGGTCCTTCGCGCCGATCCTGGACCAGGCCGGCCTCGCGTAGGCTCATCAGATGCTGCGAGATGTAAGCCTGCCGATAGCCCAGGACGGCCTCCATGTGGCAGACGCATTCCTCGCCGTCTCGCAGCACGTTCAGGATGGCCAATCGGGCCGGGTGTCCCAGCAGTTTGAACAGGCGGGCGGATGAGTTCCAATAGTTCATATTCGTAAACCTGAATACATCTTATCCGTGACGTCGGGCGCCGGCAGGTGCCAGATGTCATCAAGGCGTTGTGACTTTTAATCGCCGTCGACCAGGTTAACTTTATCTCCGGCCGGCTTGGGGTGATATTCAGCACTTGGGATTCCCAACCAAATACAGTAAATTCCCGCGAGAGGACATGTCTATGCGATGGATGGCCCTGGTTTTGGCGGCGAGCTTCGGGTTGACGGCGTGCGCGGGCGCCGGCTCTGGCCCGGTGATTAAATTGAACCAACTCGAACCGCTGCCGGCCGTCGCCGCAGCCGCCGAAGTTCCTTTGCGGGTGGCCGTCGCCGCCGTCATTTCACCCAAAGGCACCGTGGAGAGCTACCAGCCGCTGCTGGATTATCTTGGTCGGCAACTGAGCCGCCCCATCGAACTGGTGCAGCGCCGGACGTATGCGGAAGTCAATGATCTGGTCGAAAATGGGGCCGTCGATCTGGCCTTTGTCTGCACCAGCGCTTATGTGGACGGCCACGCCAAGTTCGGCATGGAGTTGTTGGCCGCGCCGCAAGTGGACGGGGCGGCGGTGTATTACTCCGTGCTGATTGTCCCGGCGAACAGCCCGGCCCAGACCATGGCGGATCTGCGCGGTCAGGCCTTTGCCTTTACGGATCCGATGTCCAATACGGGACGCAACTACCCAACTTATCTGGTGCAACAGTTGGGCTATACCCCGGACACGTTTTTCGCCCGCACCTTCTACACCTACAGCCATGACGATGCCATCCGCGCCGTGGCGGATGGTCTGGCGGGCGGGGCGGCCGTGGACAGTCTGGTGTATGACTTCGCGCTGGCCCGCGATCCGGCTCTAGGGGAACGGACCCGGGTGATCCATCAATCGCCGGCGTTTGGGATTCCGCCGGTGGTCGTCGGCCCGGCGATGCGGCCCCAGCTCAAGGCGGAACTGCAATCAGTGCTGCTGGGGATGGCCGACACGGCTGACGGGCAGCAGAGTCTCCAGACGGCCGGCATGGAGCGGTTCGTGCTGATCGAAGACAGCGCCTACGATTCGGCCCGCTCTTTGCTGGTCGCGGTGAGCCCGGCGCCATGAAGGCCTCCGCCGGCCGCTGGCCGCAGCAGTTCTGGGCGCTGGCTGGTTCGGTCAGCATTCGCACCAAGATCCTGGGGATCATCCTGGGGCTGGTGCTGCTGTTGGGGCTGGGCGTCACGGTCCAGGTGCGGTATACGCTGACCAAGGCGATGGACGCCCAGTTAGAAGAACAGAGCGTCTCGGTGGCGCGTGACGTGGCCGCCCGCGCTACGGATCTCATCCTCACGAACGACCTGTATGCGCTGCACCAGTTACTGGTGGAGACCCAGTCCAACAACGCCAGCGTGCGCTATGCCTTTGTAGTCGCTCCGAACGGTCAGGTCCTGGCGCACACGTTTGGTGACGGCTTTCCGGCCGAGCTGCGCGAGGCGAATACCGCGGCCGCGGCCGACCATCATCAGACCAAGGTTCTGACCACGGATGAAGGCCCGGTCTGGGACACGGCTGTGCCGGTCTTTGAAGGCCGGGCCGGCCTCGCGCGCGTGGGCCTGTCGGAGGTGCTGGTGCGCCAGACCGTGGATACGGTCACCGGCCAGTTGCTGATCACCACCGTCGCGGTTTCGGTGGTGGGCATCACGGCGGCGGCCTTGCTGACCTGGCTGCTCACCCGTCCGATCCTGCATTTGGCAGAAGTAGCCCAAGCCGTCGGCCGCGGCGACTTAAGCCAGCGCGTGCCGCGCTGGGCCGACGATGAGATCGGCGACCTGGCGGGATCGTTCAACGCCATGACGGACGCGTTGGCGACGGCCGCTGACGAGCGCGCCGAGCGCGACCAATTGCGCGCCCGCTACGTCAGCGGCGTGATCACGGCCCAGGAAGATGAGCGCAAGCGCATCGCCCGTGAACTGCACGACAGCACCAGCCAATCCCTGACGTCGCTCATGGTGGGCTTGAAGGCGATGAGCGCGGCTTCGCCGGCGCCCGAAGTCCGCCAGCATGCCGAAGAGTTGCGCGGCGTGGCCGCCCAAACCCTGGATGATGTGCACCGCCTGGCGCTGCAACTGCGCCCAAGCGTACTGGACGACCTGGGCCTGCCGGCCGCCCTGGAACGCTATGTGGCCGAATGCCGCCGGCGTTACCGGCTGCAGATTGACCTGGCCATGCGCGGCCTGGAGGCGGCGCGGTTGCCGCCTCAAGTGGAGACGGCCTTGTACCGCATCGTGCAGGAGTCGCTGACCAACGTGGCCCGGCACGCCGCGGCCAAGACCGCCAGTGTCCTCATCGAGCGCCGCAATGGCAGCGTGCGCGCCATCATCGAGGATGACGGCCGGGGCTTTGATCCGGCCGGCGCCGGCCAGGAACGACTGGGGCTGTACGGGATCCGGGAGCGGGCTGAACTGCTCGGCGGCACGCTGACGATTGAATCCGCGCCTGGCCGGGGCGCGAGCTTGTTTATCGAAATTCCGGTGACGGAAAGCCAGGATTCGCATGCCTGATAAGACCCGCCTCCTGCTCGCCGACGATCATGCCGTGCTGCGCTCCGGCCTACGCCTGCTGCTCGATGCCCAGCCGGACCTGAGGGTGGTGGGGGAGGCCGGCGACGGGGCCGAGGCCCTGCACCTGGCCAGCCAGCTGCAGCCGGACCTGATCCTGCTGGACCTGACCATGCCCGGCCTCTCGGGCTTGGAGGCCTTGCCGGCCTTGCGCAAAGCGGCTCCGGGAGCGCGCGTCCTGATTTTGACCATGCACGATGACGAAGGGTATTTGCGCCAGGCGCTGCGGGCCGGCGCCGCCGGCTACGTCCTCAAGAAGGCCGCCGACGCCGAGTTGATCTCGGCCGTGCGCGCGGTCCTGCGCGGGGAGGTCTACGTCCATCCGGCGCTGACCAAAGCGCTATTGGAAGGGCTGCTGCCGGCGGTTGAAACGCACAGCCCGGCCAACCCCTGGACGACGCTCAGCGAACGAGAGCAACGTGTGCTGTGCCTGGTGGCGCGCGGGCATACGGCCGCGGAAATCGCCGCGCATCTGGCCCTGAGCCCCAAGACGGTGGAAACCTACCGGAGCCGCGGCATGGAGAAGCTCGGTCTGCGCTCGCGGGCGGCGCTGGTGCAGTTCGCCCTGGCGCATGGCTTGCTCACGGATCAGGGGGACGGGACGCCGTGTTGTTGAGGCAACCGGACCCGATTTCCCCAATCAGGGTTTTCCTGACATAGGCTCAAACTTCCCCTGACAAACCCGCCGCAGAGTCGCGGACTTTCCCCGCTTCCGGGCCGGCCGGCGGCCTCCTATAGTGACTGCGGTCACAAGGAGGACCCCCTATGCCGCCTAAACCCCCCAAAGCACCTTTTGATCGGCGCGGCTTTCTAAAAGCGTCCGGCGCGGCCGCGGCCTTTTTGGCCGTCTTGACCGCTGACCCGGAGAAAGCCCTGCAGGCCATCCCCGCCGCCAAACCGGCCGGGGCCGGCACTGTCCCCGGCGACGGCCCGAATGCGGATGTGTTGATCCGCATGCAGGGCGATGTCCGGCGCGCCTTGCAGAAGACCCCGGCCGAGCGCCACTGGGTGATGGCCATTGACCTGCGCAAGTGCGTGGGCTGCCACGCCTGCACCATCGCCTGCGTGGCCGAGAACAAGCTGCCGCCGGGCGTGGTGTACCGCCCGGTGCTGGAAGAGGAGATCGGCACCTATCCGACGGTGACGCGGCGCTTCATGCCGCGCCCGTGCATGCAGTGCGATAACCCGCCCTGCACGCCGGTCTGCCCCGTGACCGCCACCTACAAGAACGAAGAAGGCATCACGGTGGTGGATTACGACCAGTGCATTGGCTGCCGCGCCTGCCTGACGGCCTGCCCGTACGGCGCCCGCACCTCCGACTTCGGCTACACCTACACCGAGGCCACGCCCGTGGCGGCCGGCCTGATCGTGGGCCGCGAGACCGCCGACGATTACGAGCGCGCCGCCAACTACGAGTACGGCCGGGCCTGGGACCGTAACGAACACGGCTCGCCGATGGGCAATGCCCGCAAGTGCCACTTCTGCCTGCACCGCGTCAAGAACGGCATGCTGCCGGAGTGCGTCACCACCTGCATCGGCCGGGCGACGCTGTTTGGCGACGCCAACGATCCGGACAGCGTGGTGGCTCAGTTCATCCACCAGCCGAACGTCATCCGGCTCAAGGAAGAGCTCGGCACCGAGCCGCGCGTCTACTACATCGTTTAAGGAGCCGACCATGCTCAAGCGAATTCTCTATGCTCTTGGCACGCTGGCCGTCCTGGCCGGCCTGTACGGCTTCTACTCACGCCTGTTTATCGGCGAGCGCGATGTCAACTACGGCTCCTACGTCAACTGGGGCCTGTGGGTGGCCATGTATCTGTTCTTCGCCGGCATCGCCACCGGCGCGTATATGCTGGCGACGCTCGACCACCTCTTTGAAGTGCCGCTCTTCAAGGGCACGGGCAAGTACGCGCTATGGGGGGCGCTGGTGACCATGCCGGCCGCGCTCATCACCATCGGCTTTGACCTGGGCCATATGGAGCGGATCTGGAAAGTCTATCTGCAGCCCAATTTCACTTCGCTGCTGGCGCAGTTGGTCTGGGGCTACTCGATCTTCACGCTCGTGATCGTGGCTTCGCTGTGGCTCACCGCCCGCGCGGCCAAGCCGAGCGGCGGGGTGAAGGTCCTGTTCGCCCTCGGCCTGTTCCTGGCGGTCTTCCTGAGCGGCGGTGTCGGCGCCCTGCTGGGCGTGAATGCCAGCCGGGCCGCCTGGCACACGGGCATGCTGCCGGCGCAGTTCCCGGTCTTTTCGCTGACCTCGGGTGTGGCCCTGATGCTGGTCATTGTCGGCTGGCTCATCCCGGATGACGGCCGGCGCGCCCAGCAGCTGCGCTTCCTGGGCCTGGCCGCCCTCGTCCTGATCGTGGTGAAGGCCTACTACCTGTGGACTGACTACTCGCTGGCCCTGTACGCCGGCACGCCGGACGCCAGTGAGGCCGTCAACCTGGTGCTGTTCGGACGCTACGGCTGGGCCTTCTGGGGTCTGCAAGTGGGGGCCGGTATGCTCCTGCCGCTGCTGGTTTTGGTCCAGCCCCGGCTGGCGCAGAACGGCGTCTGGGCCGGCCTGATGGGCGTGGCCGTGCTGGTCGGCTTCGCGGTCGCCCGCGCCAACATCATCTTCCCGGCGTTGGCCATCCCCGAATTGCGCGGCCTGGTGACGGCCTTTACCGGCCCGCATCTGAACTTTGACTATGTCCCGAGCCTGATGGAATGGTCGGTGACGGCCGGCGTGGTGGGCCTGGCGACCCTGGGCTTCCTGCTGGGCACGGACCGCCTGCCGTTCTTCACCGCGTCGAAGAAGGTGACGAAATGACGACCTCAACGCCTGTGCAACCCGCTGACTGCGCGCTCTCGCGGCGCGACTTCCTGAAGACCGCGGCGGCCGTCGCCGGCGGCGCTTTCCTGGGCAGCCTGCCCCACGTCCAGCGCGCGCTGGCGCAATCCGGCGGCGAGGCCCCGGCCTATCCGCTGGCCGATCCGGCCGGCCAGATCTATACCATCTGCCAGCAGTGCAACACCCAGTGCGGCATCAAGGTCAAGCTGGTGGACGGCGTGGCCGTCAAGATCGACGGCAACCCGTTCTCGCCCTGGAACCTGGTCCCGCACCTGGATTACGCCACCGCCGTGACCGAAACGGCCAGCGTGGACGCGGGCTTGTGTCCCAAGGGCCAGGCCGGCCTGCAGACCGCCTATGACCCGTACCGTATCGTCAAGGTGCTCAAGCGCGCTGGCAAGCGCGGCGAGAACAAGTGGGTCACCATTCCCTTCGATCAGGCCCTGCAGGAGATCGTGGACGGCGGCCCGCTGTTCGCCAACGTGCCCGGCGAAGAGAACCGCGTGGTGGAAGGCCTGAAGGACCTGTGGGCCGTGCGCGACCCCAAGCAGATGAAGGCGCTGGCCGACGCGGCCAAAGCCATCACGGCCGAGAAGGACCCGGCCAAGAAGAAGGAGCTGGTGGCCAAGTTTAAGACCGACTTCGCCGCCGATCTGGACAAGATGATTGATCCGGATCACCCGGACTTCGGCCCGAAGAACAACCAGATCCTGTACTTCTGGGGCCGCAAGAAGGGCGGCCGCAGCGACATCGCCCATCGGTTCTTTGGCTCCGGCCTGGGCACCACCAACCGCCACGGCCACACCACGGTCTGCCAGGGCAGCCTGTACTTCTCGGGCAAGTCCATGAGCGACCAATGGGACGGCAGCAAGTTCACGGGCGGCGCCAAGGCCTACTGGATGGGCGATACCGCCAGCGCCGCGTTCGTCATCTTCGTCGGCGCCTCGCCCTTCGAAGGCAACTATGGCCCGACCAACCGCGTGCCGCGCATCACCCAGCGCCTGGCCACCGGCGAAATAAAGTTCGCGGTCATCGACCCGCGCCTGTCCAAGATCGCGAGCAAGGCCTGGAAGTGGCTGCCCAACAAGCCGGGCTCGGAAGGCGCCATCGCCCTAGCCCTGATCCAGTGGATCATCGCCAACCAGCGCTATGACGCCAAGTACCTGGCGGCCGCCAACAAGGCCGCGGCTGCGGCCATCAAGGAACCCACCTGGAGCAACGCCGCCTGGCTGGTGAAGACAGCGGACGGCAAGCCGGGCAAATTCCTGCACGGCAGCGAGCTCAAGCTGGTCGAGAAGAAGGAAGAGAAGAAAGACAACGTCACCACGGTCACGTGGGTGACGCCCGAGGGCGTGGTCTTCGCCACCGATCCCTTTGTCGTCCTGGATGCGGACGGGAAGCCCGTGCTCTTTGACCCCAACGACGATAAGAACGTCGTGGCGGCCGGCCAGTTGCTGGTGGATGCCACGGTCGGCGAGTTTACGGTCAAGAGCGGCCTGCAGATCCTGTACGACTCGTCGCTGAAGCACACCATTGAGGAATGGGCTGAGATCGCGGGCCTGCGGGCCGCCGACCTGGAAACCCTGGCCAAGGAGTTCACGTCCCACGGCAAGAACGCGTGTGTGGATATCCACCGCGGCGTCTCCCAGCACACCAACGGCTACTACAACGTCATCTCCTGGTACAACCTGGCGCTGCTGATCGGCAACTTCGACTGGCGCGGCGGCCAGGTCTACGCCAGCACCTATGACGTCTCCGGCGCCAAGGCGGAAGGCCCCTTCCTGTTCAGCAAGGCCGACCCCGGCGCGCTGGCGCCCTTCGGCATCAGCCTGATCCGGCACGACATCAAGTACGAAGACACAACCCTCTTCATGGACACGCCCGAGGACCAGCGCTATCCCGCCAAGCGCAACTGGTGGCCGCTCGCCTCGGATATCTACGAAGAGATCATGCCCTCCGTCGCGGACCAGTACCCGTATCCGATCAAAGCCGCCTTCATGTACATGGGCTCGCCCGTATACTCGCTGCCGGCCGGCCACACCTGGATCCCGATCCTGCAGGATGTGGAGAAGCTGCCGCTGTATGTGGCCAGCGACATCATCGTCGGTGAGACCAGCATGTACGCCGACTACATCTTCCCGGACGTCTCCTACCTGGAGCGCTGGGAGTTCGGCGGCTCGCACCCGAACATCACTTTCAAGGTGCAGGGCGTGCGCCAGCCGGCCATCGCGCCGCTGACCGGCACGGTGAACGTTTACGGCCAGGAGATGGCCATGCAGTTTGAGGCCCTGCTGCTGGGCCTGGCCGAGAAGCTGGGCCTGCCGGACTTCGGCCCGAACGGCCTGGGCGAAGGCGTGAACTTCACCCATCCGGATGACCTCTACTTGCGGATGGTCATGAACCTGGCCTATGGGGAGAAGAAGGAACTGGAAGACGCGGTGCCGGACGCGACGCCGGAAGAGATTGACCTGTTTATCAAAGCGCGTGCCCATCTGCCCACGGGGGTCTTCGATGCGGCGCGCTGGCAGGCCATCACCGGCGACCTGTGGCCCAAGGTGGTCACGGTGCTCAGCCGCGGCGGCCGCTTCCAGGCTTATGAGAAGGGCTACCCCGGCGACGGCGTGCGGGCCGGCTCCTTCGACGAGCCGTACATCGTGCCGACCGGCACCAAGTTCGGCAAGCTGATCAACATGTACCTGGAGAAGACGGCGGGCGTGAAGCACGCCGGCACCGGCAAGAGCCTGCCTGGTTACGCCACCTACGTGGAGCCGCTGACTGGCTTCGACGGCCAGGTGATCGACGACAGCCCGGCCGGCTACGATCTGAAGATGATCACGTACCGCGAGATCTCGCAGACCAAGAGCCGCACCCAGGGTAACTACTGGCTCAAGGCGCTCCTGCCCGAGAACTTCATCCTGATGAATGCGGATGATGTGGCGGCGCGCGGCTTCCAGGATGGCGAGCTGGTCAAGCTGACCTCGGCCACCAATCCCGAGGGCGTGTGGGACTTCGGCAATGGCAAGACCCAGCCGATGGCCGGCAAGATCCGCGCGACCCAGGGCATGCGCCCCGGCGTGATCGCGTTCTGCCTGGGCTTCGGCCACTGGGGCAATGGCGCCCAGGACGTGACGATCGACGGCCAGGTGATCCCCGGCGACATCCAGCGGGTGGTGGGCGTGCACGGCAACGCCGCCATGCGCACCGACCCGGTGGTGACCAACACCACGCTGTTTGACCCGGTGGGCGGCAGCGCCGTGTTCTACGATACGCAGGTCAAGCTGGTTAAGGCCTGACATCGGCGACACCAGTGAGGCGGGGAGGCTCCTGCCCCGGCTAACCCGCCTCACTGCTTTGCAGGAGATCGCGATGCCCAAACTTCCCAAGTTCTATGTCCGGTTCAAGAAGGACCATCCCCGGGTCTGGAAGGCGTATGAGAAGCTGGGCGCGGCCGCGGCCGAGGAAGGCCCGCTGGAGGCCAAGACCCGCGAACTGATCAAGCTGGGGATGGCCGCGGCGGCCAAATCTGAGAGCGCGGTCCACTCGCACGCGCACCGGGCACTGGAGGCCGGCGCCACCGCGGACGAGATCGAACATGCGGTGCTGCTGTCCGTGACGACGCTTGGCTTCCCGGCCATGATGACGGCGCTTAGTTGGGCGCAGGCCGCCATCGCCGGCCACGAAGCTTAGGGGTTAACCATGCCTTTTCGTTTGGGCCTGCCTGAGTTAGCCAGCCTGTTGGGGGTGGTCATCCTGGTCTTCGGCGTTGGCCGGCTGGGCCGGCTCGGCGCGGAGCTGGGCCAGGCCATCCATCAGTTTCGCGAGCAGGTGAGCAGCGCGGAGGCGCCCACCCCCGGCGACCGCGACTAACGTTCCCGTTACAACCCGTCTCCGAGCCCGCCGGCCGGGTCGCGTGAAAACGCGATGGCCGGCGGGCCGGCCGCTTGATGCGGCCCCGGTCGACCTTGGAAACAGGGCGGCCCCCCTGAACGATGGAAAGGAGACGACCCAGCCCCAACGGATTGGGCCGTCTCCACGCGAGACGGCCCGTTTGTTTTGAAAGAGAGCGAGGCTCGGATGACCACCTTACCTGAACTCCTAGAAGCTTCGGCCGCCCTGCATCGGCACCTGTGTCCGCGCCAGGTGCTGGGGGTGCGGATGGGGATGCTCGCCGGCGAGCTGTTGGGGCTGGCGCTGCCGCAGACCGACAAGCGCCTGTATGTGGTGGCCGAGACCGACGGCTGCGCCGTGGACGGGATCTCGGTGGCCACCAACTGCTGGGTAGGCCGGCGGACGCTGCGCCTGGAAGACTACGGCAAGGTGGCCGCCACGTTCATTGATCGGCAGACCGGCCGGGCCGTGCGGATCGCGCCGCGACCGGGTTGCCGCGCGCTGGCCCGGGCGTACGCGCCGGAAGCTGCCAACAAGTGGGAGGCGCAGTTGCTGGGTTACCAGCGGATGCCGGCTGAGGCGCTGCTCTCCGCGCAGGTGGTCCAACTCAAGGTACCCGTGGCGCAGTGGGTCAGCCGGCCAGGCGTCAAGGTGTTGTGCGAGGTGTGCGGCGAGGAGATCATGAATGAGCGCGAAGTCCGCCAGGAAGGTCAGGTGCTGTGCCGGGCCTGTGCCGGGGAAAGTTACTATTGGCTGATGGCCGAGTTTCCGGGCCGGGCCGGCCAGCCGTTGGAGTGCCAGGCCGCGCTGGCGGCGGATTGAGGGATATGCCGCGCTGGCGTTTCACGCTGAGCGAATTCTCGGGCGCCCTGGCGGATCTGGGCGTCCTGTTGCCGTTGACGCTGGCGTTGGTGAGCATGAAAGGCATCCACCTGACTAGCGCGCTGGTGGTCATCGGCCTGGCCTATGGGCTGAATGCTTTCGCCTATCACTTGCCGGTGCCGGTCCAGCCGCTCAAGTCTTTGGCGGCCACGGCGCTGGCGCTCCAGCTCTCGGCTGGCGTCATCACGGCCGGTGCCTGGTGGATGGCCGTGATCTGCCTGGGGCTGGCCGTGACCGGTGTGGCGCGCCGGCTGGCGGTGCTGTTTCCGCCCGCGATTGTGCGTGGTATTCAACTGGGCCTGGCGGCCCTGCTCCTGCAGTCGGCGTGGGGCTTGATTCAGCCGGGTGAACCGGGCTTGGTGCTGGGCAGCCTAGTGGTTCTCGGGCTTTGCCTGTGGCTGCGCCCGGACTGGGCGGCTCTGGCGTTGCTCATTTTTGGACTGGGCTGGGTTGGGCTGCCGGGCGGATGGCCGGCGGTGACACTGAAGCCAGCGTGGCCCGCCCTGGTGTTCCCGGCCGTGGCTGATTTCGGCCCGGCCTTCTGGCTGCTGGCCGTCCCCCAGGTGCCGCTCAGCCTGGCCAACTCCATCTATTCCACCGCGGACGCCGCCCGCCAGTATTTTCGGGAGCAGGCCGCGCCGGTCACACCGAAGCGTCTGCTGACGACGATGGGCCTGGCCAATGTGGCCGCCGCCTTGTGGGGCGGCGTGCCGATCTGTCATGGATCGGGCGGCCTGACCGCGCATTACCGGTTGGGGGCCAGGACCGGCGGCGCCCCGCTGATGCTGGCCGGGATCTTCCTGGCGGCTGGCCTGTTCGGCGGTGCCGGGTTGCTGCCGTTGGTGCGGTTGATCCCGTTCCCGGTCCTGGGGGTGTTGCTGGTCGTGGTCGCGCTTCAGCATGGCCGGCTGGCGCTCGATCTGCGCGGCTCGGCTGAATGGCTGCCGGCGTTGACCGTGGCTGTCACGGCTTGGTTGACGCGCAACCTGGCGATTGGGTATGCGGCTGGCCTGTTGGTGCACCTGGCGCTCCCGATGCTAGGCCATTTGAGACGGATACGCTGGGCTTCCCAAAGCCTGTAGCCACAAAAGCGGGGCGACCGAGTCAATCGGCCGCCCCACTTTTTTCTTCGTGCGCCTTACCCTAAAACCTCAGTTGATCACCACCGTGCCCGGCTTGTGGGCCGTGATGATGGCCGAGTACGGCTCGTTGATCGGCGCGGCCTGCCCGCTCTTCGCCTGGACTTGGACGTCCACCAGGCCGGCCTGCTCCAGGCCTTGGGCGTACTCGCGCCAGTCGATGGCGCCGGCCAGGCACTCGCTCCACGCCTCCGGATTATCGCGCAGTGCGGCCGGCATCGCGCCGTCGATAACGATGTCCGACACGGCCACGCGCCCGCCCGGTTTGAGCACGCGCGCGATCTCGCGGAAGACCTGGGGCTTGTCGGGCGACAGATTGATGACGCAGTTGGAGATAACGGCGTCCACCGTGCCGTCCGCCACTGGCAGGCTTTCCAGATAGCCCTGGCGGAATTCGACATTGGTGACGTTGAGCCGGGCCGCCGCCGCCTGGGCGCGTTCCAGCATCTCGGGCGTCATATCCACGCCCAGGACGTGCCCGGTCGGGCCGACGCGCTGGGCGGCCAGGAAGCAATCCAGACCGCCGCCCGAGCCCAGATCCAGCACGGTCTCGCCGGGTTGGAACGCGGCCACGTCAATGGGGTTGCCGCATCCCAGGGTGAAGTTGGTGATGTCGGCGGGCAGGCCTTCAAGCAGCTGCGGCGAGTAGAACTGGGGCTCGCAGCACGCCGCGTCGCTGCTGGTCGAGCAGCAGCTGGAACCGGCACGGGCATGGCCGGCGTAATGCTCACGGACGGCGGCGTGAACGGGGGTGGCTTCAGTGGACATACGAAAGTCTCCTTGTATAGATCGCGGTCGATGTTTGTGCCTAAAAAAAGGGCCGCACTGCACCTTGGCCAGGGGCGCGGGCGGCCGCCTCTCAACGGATTAGGATGTCTTTGACGGCGACGGTGGCTTGGCTCTCCGGCGCAAAGGTCTGCATCAGCTGACCGCAGCACACCGCCATCCGCTGCTGGTTGAGCATATAGAAGGTTTGCCGTCCATCCGGGCGGATCGTCACCAGGCCGGCGTCCCGCAGGACCGCCAGATGATGGGAGACCGTCGGCTGGGAGACTCCCGTGTGCTCGACGATCTCAGTCACCGAGCGCCAATCACAGCAGCAGAACTGCATGATGCTTTGGCGGGTGTCATCGGCGATGGCTTTGGCGAATTCGATTGGGCTCAACTCATTCATATCGACGCTCATCTATAATGAATTATATAGACGATGATCTATTTGTCAAGTCTGAGTTTGGGCTCGCAGAGCAGCTTCAATCTGTTCGCGGATGTCGTCCCGCACCTGGCGAAAGACATCCATGATCTCGTCGTCCGAGCCCGTGGCCTTGGCCGGGTCCGGGAAGCTGATGTGCTGGCGTCGGCCTTGGCCCAACCACACCGGGCAATCCTCCGCTGCCGAATCGCAGACCGTGATCACGATGTCGAAGGCCTGGCCCCGGAACTCGTCCACAGATTTGGAACGGCCGGTGAACGTGATCCCGATCTCACCCAGCGCCCGTAAGGCGTTGGCATGCACATAGCCGGCCGGCCGCGTGCCGGCGCTGGCGGCCTCCCAGGTCTCGCCCAGGTCGTGATTGATCAGGGCCTCGGCCAGCTGCGAGCGGCACGAGTTGCCCGTGCATAGGAACAGGACGCGCAGTTTATCCATGGGGCTCCTTAGTTTTGATGGGCGCTGACGGGAAAGGTGGTCAACAGGAATTCGATCCGGGCCGTCAGTTGCTGTGCGGTGTCACGGAACGCGGCGAGTTGGCGTTTGGCGCCAGTCACCTCGGCCGGGTCGGGCAGGCTCCAGTGGCTGGTCTCGGGTTTGCCCGGGAATGTCGGACAGACTTCCCGCACCCGATCGCAGACTGTGATGACGCGGTCGAAACGCTGGCCCGCGAACTCATTCAGTTGCTTGGAGCGCTGGGCGCGGATATCCAGGCCGCGTTCATCCATCACCTGGATGGCGAGCGGGTGGATCGCCCGGGTTTCGCTGCCGGCGCTGTCGGCTCGCACGCGGCCGGCGCTCATCTGACGCAGCAGGGCTTCGGCCATCTGGGAGCGGGCGCTGTTGTGTGTACAAAGGAAGAGCACGCGCGCCGGCGCGAGTTCGGCCGGCTGAGTGGTCGGGTTGAGATGCAGGGCCATGCCGCCGGCGGCGTACAGCGCGTGCAGTCGGGTCGTGTCCAGGTGGTAGTACAGGTCGCGGCTGTCCGCGGACGAGCGCCGGCCGTGGATCACTTGAGCCTGCTGGAGCTTCTTCAAATGGTAGGACACCAGATTGGGCGTCTCACCAACCTGGGCCACCAGTTCGCCGGCGCGGTAATCACTCCGCGTGAGGGCGGCGACCAGGCCCCAGCGGATGGGGTGGGCAAGCAGGTCAAAGATGGGCGGGACGGACTCGGGCATGGCGGGTGATCCGGCTGGAATACATTTCAAATATATTTGAATTATATTCCAGTCGGCGGCCCGCGTCTAGATCGTTCGGCCGGGCGCGGCCGGGGCCGGCTCGGCTGGCCGTGCCACGATAACCAGCACCGCGGCCAGGATCAGGCCGGCGCCCAGCCATTGCAGCGGCGCGAGCCGCTCCCCGAGAAAGAGATAGCCGCCGGCCACGCCGAAGACCGGGGTTAGGTTGAGCATGGCTCCGGCCAGGCTGGCGCTCACTTGGCGGAGCCCGCGCAGATAGAACCAGAAGGCCAAGGCGTAATAGATCAGGCCGGCCAGCGCACTCCCAATCCAGGTCGGCCCATCGGCCGGGAAGGCGGTCGCCGTGCCAGCCAGGGTGCGTTCAAAAGGCCAGAGGGCCGCCGCCCAAATCAGCGCCGCCGACTGCTGAACCGCCAGGCTGAAGAGCGTGTCGGTCTCGACGTTCAGCCGGCGGGCCAGGACCGTGTATAGCGCGCAGCACAGCACGCCGGCCAGGATCAGCGCAGTACTGCGCCATTCGGCCGCCAACGCGCTGCCCCCCAGGATCCCACTGACCAGGAGGACACCCAGGATCGCCACCGTCGAGAGAGCGCTGAGCCGCCAGGCGAATCGTTCCCGCAGCACGAGCCAAGCCAGGCCCATGATCAGAATGGGCTCCGTGGCCCATAACAGGGTGGAGAGGCTGGCGGTAGCGGTCGCCAGCCCGAGCAGGCTGAAAGTGTACGACAGGCCGGGGTTGAGCCAGCCGAGCAAGCCCTGTTGGATCATTTCCCGGCGGGTGAGCGGGCGCCGGCTGCGGATCAGGACCACGCCCCACAGGCCGGTGACGCTGAAGGTCAGTTGCACGGCGAGCAGGGTCAGCGGTGAGACGGAGGCCAGCAGGCCTTTGGTGATGACGGTCGCGATGCCCCAGCAGGCGCAGGCCGTGGCCAGGGGCAAGATCGACCGGGCGTCAATCGTAAAGAGGCGGTTCATGGGGACACTCCACAACCAAGCCGAGGGCGGATGAAGAGCGCAGCGACAGCGACAACGGCCGGGTTAGGCCGCCTTCGTCATCGCAGCTATCCGAGCCTGGCAGGTGGAGCGGCCGATAGGCCACCGGCACTGCACCGGAGCGGGATGAGGAGGAGTAAACTACTGGTGGATAGAGCCAGTCACCAGGAGGAGGCGACCATGGGCGACGCTTGCGAATGCGAATGCGGGTCATCTTCAGAAGTCGCCAGTTGTGACACACCGGCCCTTCAAGAGGCGCCCTGCCCGACCAATCACCAGCTGGGCCGGTCGGTTGAGGCGACGACTTTGAAGGCGCTTTTGGCGTTGCCCTTGACCGAGTTGCGCCCGGTGGCGTATCGCTTTTGCCGAACACCTGACTGTCCGACAGTGTACTACAGCGCGGATGGGGCGCAGACCTTCGGCGAAGCCGACCTGCGGGAAAAGGTCTATCAGAAGCACACCCAGGCCGAAGAACAGTTGGTGTGCTACTGCTTCCAGCATACCCTGGCCAGCATCCGGGCTGAGATTGAGCGGACCGGCCGGAGCACGGTGCCAGCGCAGATCACGGCCGGCATCCAGGCGGGGCAATGCGCTTGCGATATGCGCAATCCGCAAGGCAGCTGCTGTCTGGGAAACGTGCAACAACTCGTCCGCCGGCTTGAGGAAGAAGCGGACCACCGCCAGAGTCCAATGCTAGATATCTGAGCGTTGGTGCGCGTCTGATATTCAGCTTGCGCCAAATGCTCTTAATAATTGAGAAGGGAAGGCAATCGGCATGCGCGGTGAGCGACTGTCGGGTTGAGGCTGGAAGCGTGCTGATCTCGTTGAACCCCAAAAACAAAGACGCTGGGCCACCGGAGTGAAATAAGCCGGGTGGCCAATGTTATGGGAAACGGAATAAACGCATAACCCTGGGGTGCTGGCTTCAATCGACAAAATACGACGTTCATTCCCTGTCTCTGGTGACGTGATATAAGAACCTTGTCGGTGATCTGGTATTCCCGCGCTTGGGTTGATGGTTTATTCACGCACAAGGGTCCAGGTCGCTGAAGAGTAAGAGTTTGATGTAGGAACCTTGTTCGCAAAGCGCATTTTTGTGAAGAAGGGTCTGGGTGACGGGTAGGGTGGTCCTGCAAACCCTTATATGTGGGTTCCCTGGCCCGCTGGCTGGCGCCAGCCAGTCAGGGCGGGCAAATCCCACCGTCGCCTCAAGGGAATGGTTATGGGAAAGACCTGGCTCAGTCCAGGTCTTTTCGTTTGAAGCCGCGGCCCGGGAATAGCCGGGCACGGTGATCGCCTCGCAACCGCCTCGTCAGGTCATAGAACTACCTCGCATAAGTGGGCCGGCCGTTGACGCGCCGCCAGTTCAGGCCATTGGCCACAGAATAAAACTTCTCAGGTGCGCGAATTGTTCCGTTTCTGTTCCATCAGGGGCGAGCCGCTTAACCAGCCGAACCGGCCACCGAGCATGGCAGCGAGCGGTGAGTGCCACCGCCCGCTTCTATAGGTCTGGGTCATCTACCGGAGGCCAGTGAGTGATGGCCGCGTCAGGGCGTCCACGCGGCGAGATCAGAGTCGACTTGCTCTAGATTCAATAGGCGCATGCCCGTCACCCGCCAGTTGGGGCCGTTCAGGTCGAGCTTGGTTGCGCGCGCTGCGTAACTTTGCGCGGCGGCGGTCCAGCCGGCGTGCGCAAAGCCCAGGTAGTGAATGCGCCACTGGCCGTCCGCCGGCACAAACGGCCGGGTCTTCTCGACTAGCGTTTCCAATACCTCATGATCCTGAGGCCGCGGGCTCCATTTGCACTCCCCCAGGATCAGCGTCTTTTCCATGGTGTTGATCCCCACCACATCGATCTGCGCCTGCCGCGTCCAGACGCTGCCGACCTGATCCGGCATGAACGGCAGTCCGGCGCGGTCGCCGGCGCGCAGGAGCCACTCCCGGCATAGTTCCTCCCAGGTGTGGGTGCCGATGAAGTCCAATAGGTGGCGTTTGATTTCAGCCAGGGCTTGATCCTGGACGCCCAGCGCCAATTGCGACTGCCGGCGGGAGAGGAACCGAAAGTAGAAGCGCAAGAAGGGGTCGGTGAGGTAGTGCCGGCCCAGGCGCGTCGCCGCCGCCTTGGTGACCGGGATGTGGCGCTCGACGAAACCGGTCTCCAAGAGCTTGGCGAGGTAAGCGGAGATGTGTTTGTCCGGCAGGCCGGCCTGGCTGGCAATCTCCTTGGGTGTGCGATGGCCCTCGGCGATGGCGCGCAAGATGGCGACGTAGTTGTGAGTTTCCGAGACGAAATCCTGCAAAAGCAGGCGCGGCTCGTCCTTGAGCAGGGCATCGCGTTCCAGGAATTGCCGGCGCAGGTTCTGGTCGATGCTGAGGTTGGGACGGACATTGCCCCAATAGGCGGGGACGCCGCCCAGCATGGCGTACAGCGCGACACGTTCGTCCGCCTGGTAGTTGGGGAAGTAGAGGCGCGTGTTCGCAAACGGCAGCGGCAGCAGATTGAGACGGGCGGTCGCCCGGCCATAAAGCGGCGCCTGATACGACAGCAGATGACGTTCCAGCATGCCCATGTGCGAGCCAGAGATTGCCAGGAACAGGCGCGTGCCCTGGAGCAGGTGGTCCCAGGCATTCTGCAGGGTGGCCGCGATGCTGGCATCCACCGCCAGCAAATAGGTGAACTCGTCCATGACGACCGCCAGGCGCTCAGACTGAGCGGCCCGGGCCATTTGCTGAAAGGCCTGCGCCCAGGAGGCGTAGGTGAAGTCATCCGGCGCCGGCATCTCTGGGTTGAGGAAGTTATACATCGCCTGGGAGAAGGAGCGGAGTTGGTCCAGCGCGGACGAGGGTTCGGCCACCCAATACAGTGCGCGCGGCCGGTCGGTCTCAATCCAATGGGTGAATAGCCGGGTCTTACCCACCCGGCGCCGGCCATAGAGGATGAGCAGCTCGGCTTTGGAAGACGCCCAGCGGTCACGAATAACGTTGAGTTCCAGCTGTCGGCCGATAAAGAGTGGTTGGCTCACAAACACCGTCCTTTGGATAATAAAAATTAGTCTAAGTGAAATTATCTAATAGGGCAAGCCCGGGGTGGTTTGCTTAGCCTGGTCCTGATTGAGGGGAACAATGTGGTGCGGAACAAGTGCGGATTTATCCCTGGCAATTCAACTTTCTGGTTGTGCGTTGAACTTTGAGCGGTATATCAGTCTTGATATAATTGCGGTTGTGTAAGTCGAGCCGCAGGGGCGGCTGGTGTGAGG
>JAGOBN010000382.1 GCA_017999235.1 Anaerolineales bacterium
GCTAGGCGCAGCCGTGCAGGCCCGGCTGGCCGTTAAGCCCAAATGGAGCGCGCCGGTGAATTACGGAGATTGTTGAGGGGCGAGCGGCCGCGGGAGCGAGCGCGCCCCAGGTGAATGAGAAAGCCGAGGGCCGGCATGTTAGAACAGCTGGATCTGGATCTCTCCGTCTCCAAAACCACGTACACCAAACGCGTGGCCGGCCTTCAGCGCCGGCTGTATGACCTGGAGCACGCGGTCTTCACCGCCGGCATTCCCAGCCTGGTGGTCTTGGAAGGCTGGGCGGCGGCGGACAAGGGCGGCACCATCAACGCGCTGTCTGAGCGCCTGGACCCGCGCGGCTTCCGGGTGGTGCCCATCTCCCCGCCGCGCACGGCCGAGACGCGCTACCCCTGGCTGTGGCGCTTCTGGCTTAAGGTGCCGGCCCGCGGCCAGATGGTGATCTTCGATCAATCCTGGTACCGGCGGGTGCTCATCGACCGGCTGACCAAGACCGTGCGCAAGCGCCAGCTCGAAGACGCTTATCAAGACATTCAAGAGTTTGAGGCAATGCTGGCCGCCGACGGCACCCTGATCCTCAAATTCTGGCTGCACATCAGCCGCAAAGAGCAGGGCCGGCGCTTCAAGAAGCTGCTCAAAGACCCGCTCACCGCCTGGCAGGTCAGCGACGAAGACGCCCGCCAGCACAAGCATTACGCCGAGTACTTCATCGCCGCCGAGGAGATGCTGGCCCGCACCGACGCCGCCCACGCGCCGTGGGTGATTGTGCCGGCCAGCGACCGCTACTATACGCGGCTGACGGTGATGGAGACGCTGATCCGCGCGCTGGAAGCGCGGCTGGGGGACAAGACGCCGCCGCCCAGCCGGCCCACCAAAAACCCGGAGGCCGCCGATGCTTGAGAAGCTGGACCTCACGCTCAAACTGGGCCGGGCGGAATACGACCAGCGCGTCGAGGTGCTGCAGAACCAGCTGCACCTGCTGGGCTACGAGGTCTACCGCCAGAAGCGGCCGGTGGTCATCGTCTTTGAAGGCTGGGATGCGGCCGGCAAAGGCGGCGCCATCAAGCGCCTGACCGAACGCCTGGACCCGCGCGGCTATGTGGTCCATCCCATCGCCGCGCCGCAGGGCGAAGACAAGGACCGCCACTACCTTTACCGCTTCTGGCGCCGGCTGCCGGAGACCGGCCAGATCGCGCTGTTCGACCGGTCGTGGTACGGGCGGGTGCTGGTGGAGCGCGTGGAGGGCTTCTGCGCACCGGCCGCCTGGCAGCGCGCCTTTGCCGAGATCAACCAGTTCGAGCGCGAACTGCTGGATTTTGGCGCGGTGGTGTTCAAATTCTGGATGCACATCAGCCGCGCCGAACAGCTGCGCCGTTTCAAGGCGCGGGAACGCACGGATTACAAGGCCTGGAAGATCACGGACGAAGACTGGCGCAACCGCGGCAAATGGGAGGACTACGAGCAGGCGGTGGAAGACATGCTGCTCAAGACCAGCACGCACCGCGCCCCGTGGACCGTTGTGGAAGCCAACGACAAGCTCTACGCCCGCGTCAAGGTCCTCAAGACCGTGGCCGCCAAGCTCAAGCAGGAACTGGCGTAATCGCGCATGATCATCCCATTTGAAGACTTGGGCGGCGCCGGCCCGCTGGTGCACTTCGCCCACGCCAACGGGTATCCGCCGGGCGCGTACGCGCCGCTGCTGGCGCCGCTGACCGAGCGCTATCACGTCCTGGCGATGGCGGCCCGGCCGCTCTGGCCCGCGCCCGTGGATGGCCTGACGCCGGCCGCGCTGCGCGATTGGACGCCCTTCACCACGGATCTGCTGGGCTTCCTGGAGGCGCGGTCGCCCGGCGGCTGGATTGGGATGGGGCATTCGCTGGGCGCCGTCAACACCCTGGACGCGGCCCTGCGCCGGCCGGAGCTCTTCCGCGCGCTGGTGCTGATTGATCCCGTGATCTTTCGCCGGCGCTTCATGTGGGGCTGGCATCTGATGAAGACGCTGGGCGTGGGCGACCGGGTCCATCCGCTCATCCAGGGCTCGCTGCGCCGGCGCCGCGTCTTCGCCAGCGCCGACGAAATGTTCAGCCGCTACCGGCGCGCCCCCATCTTCAGCCGGCTGACGGACGCCAGCCTGCGCGCCTACGTGGACGCCCTGGCCCGCCCGCGCCCGGACGGGCGGGTGGAATTGGCATTTTCGCCCGAATGGGAAGCCGCCATTTACCGGCATGGCCCGCTGAATCTATGGGCGCGGCTGCCGGCCCTGCGGCTGCCGCTGCTGGTGATTTACGGCGCCGCATCGGACACCTTTGTGCCGACCGTGGCGCGCCGGCTCCAGCGCCTGCTGCCGCACGCGCGTTTGGTGGCCGTGCCGGACGCCGGCCATCTGGTGCCGCTGGAAAAACCCGCCGAAGTGGCCGCCGCCGCCGTGCAATTCTTAGAAGACCAGCTTGGTCTGGGAGCCGCGTGATGCCGTACTCGCCCGCCGAATTGATGACCGTCAACGCCGCCCGCTTGCTGCGCGACAGCGACGTGGTGTTTGTGGGCGTCGGCCTGCCCAACCTGGCCTGCAACCTGGCGCGCCGCACCCACGCGCCCAACCTGACCATGATCTACGAGGCCGGCGTCATCGGCGCGCAGCCGGCCCGCCTGCCGCTGTCCATCGGCGACCCGACCCTGGTGACCGGCGCGGCCGCCATCTGCTCGATGTATGAGATCTTCGCCTTCTACCTGCAGCGCGGCCTGATCGACGTGGGTTTTTTGGGCGGCGCGCAGATCGACCGCTTTGGCAACGTCAACGCCACCGTCATCGGCCCGTATGACCATCCCAAGGTGCGCCTGCCCGGCTCCGGCGGCAGCGCCGAGATCGCGGCCTGGGCCAACCGCACCTACTTCATCTCCCCGCATCAGAAGCGGCGCTTCCCCGAACGGTGCGATTTTGTCACCGGCGCCGGCTTCCTCACCGGCCGCGCGGCGCGCCTGGCCAGCGGGGTGCGCGGCGGCGGCCCGCAGGCCGTGGTCACGGACCTGGGCATCTTGGAACCGGATGCGACCGGCGAACTGGGGCTGGCGGCCGTGCACCCCGGCCGCACCGCCGCCGAGGCCGTGGCCAACACCGGCTGGCCGCTGCAGACGGCGCCGGCCCTGCGCGAGACGGCGCCGCCCACCGCCGAGGAACTGCGCCTGCTGCGCGAAGAGCTGGACCCGCACGGGATCTATCTCAAAGGCGCCGCGTAATCCCATCGCCACTGCCCAGGATTGGCCGCCGAGACACCGAGACACGGAGAAAACTCTGTGTCTCAGCGTCTCCGTGGCCAATCTTTTTCACAAAATCGGCCGGCCGGCGTCATATCTCATAAGATGAACAAACCCGCTTTTGAAGCGCTGGTGGACCGCCACAGCGCCGAACTCTTTGCCTATCTCTTTCGGCTGACGCGCCAGGCCGCGGACGCGGAGGATTGTCTGCAAGAAGCGTATCTGCGCGCGTACCGCGCCTATGGCCGGCTGCCCGCCGACGCCAATGTCCGCGCCTGGCTCTACCGCATCGCCACCAACACCGCTTTCTCGCACTTGCGCCGGCGCCGGCGGGAGGCGGGCTGGCAGGCGGAGGCCGATGAGCGCCGGCCGGCGGCCGGGCCAACCCCCAGCGAGCACGCCGAACAGCGCGCCCTGCGCGCGGCGCTCGCGGCCGCGGTCGAACGCCTGCCCGCCCAGCAGCGCGCCGCCCTGGTGCTGCGCCAGTATCAGGCATTGAGTTATTCAGAAGTGGCGGAGGCGCTTGCCTGCAGCCCGGAGGCCGCCCGCGCCAACGTCTATCAAGCGCTCAAGAAATTGCGCGAGGAGTTTCGCCATGTCACCCAAACCGAAATTTGACGCGGTTTTAGATGAGGTCTTGGCGGCTCCCGCCGCCGCGCGCACGCGCCAGGCGCAGGCCGCCCTGCGGGAACGCTTGTCCGCCGTTCAGCGGCCGGCCGTCTGGTATGACCGGCTGCCGGAGACGCCGGTGGGCGCGCTGTGGGTGGCGGTCTCGGAGGCCGGCCTGGTGGCCGTGCATTACGGCGCCGAGCCGCGGACCTGGGCGGCCGAGTTTCAGCGGCGCGGCTTTGGCGCGCTGGAGCGCTCGGCCGAGAAAACGGCCGCCCTGCGCCGCCAGATCAGCGACTATCTGGCCGGCCGGCGCGCCGCCTTTGACGCGGCCGTGGATTGGCGCGGGGTGACGGCCTTCCAGCGCCGCGTGCTGGAGGCCGCGGCGGCCATTCCGCGCGGCCAGGTTTTGACCTACCACGCCGTGGCCCAACACTTGGGCCAGCCCCAGGCCGCCCGCGCCGTGGGGCAGGCCCTGCGCCGCAACCCGGCGCCGATTGTGCTGCCGTGCCATCGCGTGGTGGCCGCCAATGGCGACCTGCGCGGCTATCTGGGCAAGCACGGCGTCCAGACCAAGGCCTGGCTGCTTAATTTAGAAGGCGTCCAGCGGTCGGCGGCCTAATCATATTCGGCGGCGCACCACCTTTGTCCGCCCTCAGACGCCGTTCTCCATACGATATTAGGACTACGCACTCTCCAACTAAGGATGTATTGACTTGTGACCTATTTTGCCTTATAAAAGTCAGCGTAAGTTGATTTTGTCCTTACGGGCTTTGGTAGTTACTCAAGAGGTGTCGCATGAACACAATGGCTCAGTCCTTGACGGCGCGCAGCATTACCTCCGGTTCGGTTTTGCTGCGGATGATCGTTTATCCGGGCGAAGTCTACCGTCTGCCGGAAGCCGGCCAGCGTCTGCAGGTGCAGGCCGGCTGCCGGCAGACGGTAGACTTCGCCCGGATAAACGATCATCCGCAGCAAAACCGAACCGGAGGTAATGC
>JAGOBN010000017.1 GCA_017999235.1 Anaerolineales bacterium
TGTTTGCTTTTGCCTGGAGCCACATCCTATACTTTTTTCCGATAGCACTTTGGGCATGGCTGATATCAGGCTTTGTATCGATCGCGGCAATCACAGCGCGGCGCAAATTACTTGGCTTCATTCTGGCTGGCTTTCTAGCAACGGGATTTTGTTTTCTGGCCACAATGGTTTATTTCGTTTATTCGCAAGGTGTATCGGAGACGGCCTTGGATGAGTTGATCAAGGCGGGTGAAGCCCAATCGATTTCTCCTAGATTTGATATTGACGAAAGAAGCCAGGTGGATCTATTTGAAAACGCATCTAGCGATTACACTGTAATCTATGGCGACTCCATGTTTGAGAGCTACGAATGGAAGGTGCGGTTTGTCAACGGAACAGAGCATAATATAAATATGGAGCGCACATCACTTACCCAATGGCATGTTCATGTAGCGTGTACGCCGGGTTGTAAACCCAATGCGCCTTGATACGCGCCGCCTAACACGGCGCTGTACCCGACTGGTCCTTCGCGCTCCGCTTCGCTACGCGCTCGGCCCAGCGGGTAAGCGCCCACGTTGGGCGCCGCCACGTCGAAGCGCGCCGCCGGAGATGCCCACCAGGCGCGCATAAACACCGTGCCCGCCGGCGGCGTGGGGTTGCCTTGATAGGTCGTCTCCCAAATCACCGCCGGCGTGACGGCCCGGAGGTCCTCAACCTCGACTGCATCTCAAGGTCGCGGCGGAAGCCGGCCCGCATCTCGTCGGCGGTGGTCCGGAAACGCTGCTTCATCGTCGAGATCACGTGCTGCCGGTTGAGCAGCAGGGTCCCTAGTCCGAATGTCACGCCGGCGACTCCGATGAAAACCAGAAAGGCCGACTCGGCCAGCGTGAAAGTGTGAGCCCAGTCCACACGTCAGGCACCCGCTCTCCGCGCTCCGCTCAGGCCTTGGCCGCGCTCTTCTGGCCGGCGTGCCAGATCTGATTGGCGAAGGCCGGCAGCACCGCCAGGATCGGCGCCTTGAAAACGTCCGCCAGCTGCGCGATCAACGCCGGCTGATAGGTGACGAGATACCAGGCGCCCAGGCCGAGCGCGGCGGACAGCCCGACCTGGACCGCCCACTTCACGGTCGAGTCCAAAGTCGCGAACGCCGGGACTTTGCCGGACAGCCAAGAGAGCACAATGGCGGCCACCACGGCGGCGCCGCCGGTGGCCAGGTAGTCGGCCACGCCGGCCAGGTTGGTCGGGTCGGGCGGCGTGACGTCCTGGGCCAGCACGGGCACGGCCAGGATCAGCAGGGAGACGAGCACGGCGGCGATGGTCAGCAGGCGGCGGGAGAAAAGGGACATCATGGGGCGGGCTCCTTAAACAAAAGCCCCGGCATCAACAGCCCGCTCGCGCGGGCCACTGACTGCCGGGGATCTCGGCGATGTAAATTTCCGTGAATAGGGTAGTACGAATAAAAGAAAAACGCGACCGGTCAAGGTCGCGTTTTTATATCCATGATGCGCCCGAATGGGATCAGTCTCACGACGTTCACACAGAACCACGCATTGGGAAGGCCCGCCGGCGTTAGACCTAGCCGGGCAAGAGTGTGGTCAACCCTAACTTATGTGGTTGGCAAAGCGAACACAAGCGAAGAGCCGGCACATGCAGAAGCTTCCTAAGAAATTCGGAGCGATTGGGTCCACACCAAGGACATCCGGGTTATGAGCTTAGCTTCTAAAATGTATATCGTAGGCCGTGCGGGCCGGCGATTTCGTGTTACCCGATTGTCTCCAACCCCTTGCGCCTGACAACGGTTGATTTGATGGGTCACACCGACCCATTGACGGCATCCTATCGCAAATCGTTTCGAGACACAAGAGCCTTTTTCTCAGCGACTACAACAAACTGCAACCACACGACCCAAGATATGGCGGCAATCAATCGAGTGGCGCAAGACAAAATCGCTGTTTGTTTGGCGTAGACTTGAATTGGATCTATATCCCGACGGACACACAAAACCACGGATCCAGAAAACGCGCCGCCGGCGCTAAATAAATAGGGCAACTGGTCGGCTGCGCCACATCACGACGCCCAATGTGACCACGGTGAGCGGTAAGACGAACCAGATCATCACCTGACTGAAGACCGGCAACGCCGCATGCTGAGTGGCATTCAACGCCAGGTAGGCCAAATAAGCCAGATAGTATCCCAGGAACAAGCCGCCTTCCCAGCGCGCAATCCGGTAGCCATTGAAGAAGACCGGCAGACAGGCGACCGCCACTGCCAGCATGACTGGTAGGTCGAAATTGAGCGCTGCCGGCTTCACCGCTACGCCGGTGGGCGCGAAAACAGCGGTCAGCCCGAGCACCGACAAGAGATTGAAGATATTGCTGCCAACCACATTGCCAACGGCGATGTCCCGTTCGCCACGCATGGTCGCCACCACCGAGGTCGCCAGTTCCGGCAGCGAGGTCCCCACTGCAATGATGGTCAGGCCGATGATCAGCTCGCTCAAGCCCAACCAGCGGGCGATCTGCACGGCCCCGTCCACCAGCCAGCCGGCTCCCACGACCAGCATGACAACGCCCACCCCCACCAACACCAGATGCCGGGGCCAACGGCGGGCCTCCACTGTACTCACGCCATATTCCTGGGCATACTCAGCTTTGATCGCCGGCTTCTCACGCCGGCTGTACCAGATCGCCACTGCCAGATAGATGATCAATAGCCCCACCAAGAGCAGGCCTTCCAAGCCGGTCACCCGTCCATCGAGCGCCAACCCGTATACCAGCGCTGACGCGCCGATCAGGATCGGCACATCCAACCGCACCAACTGCTGTTGAACCACTAACGGCGCCACCAGGGCCGACGCGCCTAGAATGAGCAACACATTGGCGATGTTGCTGCCGACGACATTGCCCAGCGCCAGGTCCGGCTGGCCGGCCCAAGCCGATTGCACGGTGACGGCCAACTCGGGCGCGCTGGTGCTGAAAGCCACCACCGTTAGGCCGACGACCAATGGCGACAGGCCCAGGCTGACGGCCAGACGCGATGCGCCACGCACCAGCACATCACCGCCGACAAAAAGCAGAATTAACCCTGTGATGAACAATACCCCGGTCAACATCGCTGCCTCCACCCACCAGGCTTGGAAATTAAAAAGGAGACTGTGGGCTGACAGTCTCCTCCGCATCCGGATTTTCGGGAGCCGGACCACTCGCCATTCAATTTAGAACATCGAGCAATTTACCAGACACCCACGGGGAGTTCAACTGGTTTGTATCAAGCTGGGCCGGAGACGAATTCTCCGGCTAGGATTGTCCTCGAAGCCGACGCCACCTCAACGCGTCTGGTCAGCATTAAGCCACCAATAATACAAACCGAGCAGGCCGGCCAGCCCGGTCAGCGCCACCATCACCAAGCTGTGCAAGCCGATCTGCTCCGCGCGCGGGCCGGCCAGGCCGCTGAACAAAGCCGGCACCGACCAGGGGACCCAATCCCCCCACCCAATCGCGGCGGCCACCTGCGCCACCACGATGGTGAGGAACGCCCAGCCCAGGGGCGGCAGATAACCCCGCCCAGCGCTGGCCAGCAGGGCCACCGGCGTCATCAGCGCCAGGTTCAGGGCCGCAATCGCCAGGATGTCGCCGAAAGTCTCCCCCGCCAATTGGACGGACCAACCCGGGATCGCCACCGCCGCGCCCACTCCCAGGCCGACCCCGAACATGAGACCCGTCGCCAGGCCGGCCCAACCGGCGATCACGATTAGTTTCGCGGTGACGATGGCGGTTCGCGGCGTGGGCAAGGCCAGCAAGTCCTTCACCGTCCGATCCGAAAACTCCCGGCCAAAGGCCCAACTCGTGACCAGCGCCCAGAGCAACCCGCCGCCCACCGCCGTGGCCGCCGTCAGCAGGCCGAAGTAGGCCGGCCAATCCGCGGCGCCGGCGGCCAACTGCGCCTTGGTCCCGAGCAAGCCCATCTGCCGCGCCTGCTCCGGGTCCTTCAAAATGATCATGAACAGCCCGCCGATGAAGGGCGCCAGACAAAATCCCAAGGCCGCGAACCGCGGCACCATCGAGCGCCGCGCCTTCAGGGTCTCCGACCACAGGGCCGCCGCGAGGGCGTTCATAGCGTCGCCTCGGTCAAGCGCAGAAAATAGGTCTCCAGGTTTTCGTGCTCAACCGCCAGGTGGGTCGGAGATAGCCCGGCGCTGACCAGGAGCGCCGCGATCTGGTCGGGCGCTTCCAACGCACGCGCATCCGTGAGCGCCAGGCGCCCATCATCCAAAATCAGCACGGTATAGCCGGACCGCTCCAAGACCTGACGCGCCGCGCTGCGATCGCGCGCATCCAGCCGCAGCTGGCGCGCCCGGAGCTGTTCCAGCCGTTCCGCGTCCAGCTCCTGGAGCAGCCGGCCCTGATGGATGATCCCGATCCGGTCGGCCACGCGCTCCACCTCAGTGAGCTGGTGGCTGGACATGAAGATGGTGGTTCCCTGGCCGCGCGCCAGCGCGACCAGCAGCTCCCGGATCTCGACGATGCCGGCCGGGTCCAGCCCGTTGGCCGGCTCATCCAGAATCAGCACGGCCGGCCGGTGCAGCAGGGCCTGCGCCAGGCCCAGGCGCTGAAAGTTGCCCTGCGACAACGTGCCGGCCCGGCGCTCCGCGTAGGGCGCGAGGCCCAGCAATTGGATGGCGTCGTTGACGGCCTCCGGAGATTGGAGCACCTGTAACCGGCGGGCGATTTCTAGGTTCTCCCGGACGGTCAAATCGGGGTAGGCGGACGCCATCTCGACCAGATGCCCCACCTGCGCCCACGGACCGCGGCCGCCCGGCCCAATCGGCTGGCCGAGCACCCTGACTATTCCAGCGCTGGGCCGGATCATGCCCAGGAGCGCCCGAATGGTGGTGGTCTTGCCGGCGCCGTTGCGGCCCAGAAACGCGTAGATCTCGCCGCGCCTCACGTTCAGGTTGACGGCTTCAACGGCGCGGACCATCCCATACGCCTTCGACAAGTTGAGCGTTTCAATGATGGAATTCATCGGGCGTCGACCTCATGGCGTTCCACGCGCGCCGCTCTGAGCCGGTAACCGGCAGAGTGAACAGGGTATGGCACCCGGCTATTGACCAAGTCAATCCGAGCGGGCCAAGTGCCGCGGCCGGCCGCTCACAACAAAAAAGGAGACAGCTTTGGCTGTCTCCTCCACAATCCGGATGCGCGGAGCCGGAACGCTAAAGTTGGCGGCGGGATACGAGCTAACAAAATGACTGTAACAGAAACTTGGTCACCCGTCAAAATTCCAGGATCGGATCCATCGACTGATCGCCAAGCGCCCTCATATTGGTGGCCGCGCCGTTTCAACATCAAGCAGTTACCGACTGGCAATCGGGTGCAGCTTTCGCTTGGACCGGGCCGCCTAATCTTGACATGGCACGGCATTCCAGGCAAAATGTGACTGACCGGTCATATGACCGACCGGTCACATCAAAGTTACCTGATCATGCCCAAGCCCACCTTCTTCAATCTGCCGGACGACAAGCGCCGGATCATCTTGGACCTGGCGATCGATGAGTTCGCGGCTCATGATTACCAGACAGCCTCTCTTTCCAACATCGTCGCCCGGGCCGGCATTGCCAAGGGGAGCGTGTACCAGTACTTCGCCGATAAGCAGGAGCTGTACCTATATCTCCTGCAGTTGGCGGCCGAGGAGAAGAAGCGCTTTCTAGCTGAAAGCCAGCCGCCCGATCCGGGCATGAACGTGTTTGATTTCCTGCGCTGGATGGTGGTCCAGGGCACGCACTTTGAGCTCTCCAACCCCAAGCTGGCCCAGGTCGCGTACCGGGCGCTCTTTGGCGACCGCCCGCTGGGTGATGAGCCGTTTACCCAACTGCGGCAGGCGGCCCTAGATTTCTACCGGCAGCTTATTCAGACCGGGATGACCCAGGGCACGATCGATTCGGGGCTGGATCCGGAGCTTGTCGTGTTTGTGTTCAGCACGCTCTTCAACGCGTTCGGCCGTTATCTGATTGAGCATAGCCGGGTCGATCCGGCGGCCCTGGGCCGGGGCGATGTGCGCTATCAGGACTTACCGCATCAAGCGCTGAGTCAGCAGTTGCTCAACATTTTGGAACATGGCGTCGCGCCGCGCACGCCGCCGGCCGCGGCGTAACGGCCCCGGCCAGATCACCCATCGGAGACAAACGCATGAACATCCTGATCCTGTGTGTCGGCTCGCGCGGCGATGTCCAGCCCTATCTGGCCTTAGGTCTGGGGCTGCAGGCGGCCGGCCATACCGTCACCCTGGCCACCAACACCACCTTCGAAACGTTCGTGCGTGAGCACGGCGTGGGGTATGCGCCTCTCCAGGCGGACTTCCTGGAGATGATGCAGACTCCCGAAGGCAAGGCCGCGCTGGCCGGCGGCAATCCGCTCGGCCTGATGAAGCAGGTCATGCCAATGCTGCGCCGCATCCTGGACGATGCCACCACAGCCGCCCGTGGGGCGCAGGCCATCGTCTACCACCCCAAGGCTTTGGCGGGTTATCACCTGGCTGAGAAACTCGGGATCCCGGGCTTTCTCTCGTTACCGGCGCCGCTGATGACGCCCACGCGGGCTTTCCCCAGCCCGGTGCTCCCGCCAACGCTGAAACTGGGCGGCGGCTTCAACCACTTCAGCCATGCCGCCATGCTGCCCCTGACCACGGCGCCTTACGCCGGCCTGGTCAACACCTGGCGGCGGGACGTGCTGGGTCTGCCACCCCGTGCGATGTTCGCCAGCGAACTTCAGCGGGAGGGCCGGCCGGTGCCAGTCCTGTATTGCTTCAGCCGCGAGGTGGTCCCGGTCCCCGCTGACTGGGAAGCCGCCGTTCAAGTCACCGGGTACTGGTTCCTGGATGAGGCCCCGCACTGGGAGCCGCCGGCCGAGTTGCTCCGCTTTCTGGAATCCGGGCCGGCGCCCGTCTACGTGGGTTTTGGGAGCATGGCCACCCGCCATCCCCGGCAAACCACCGACATGGTCGTGGCCGCGCTCCGGCAGAGCGGCCAGCGCGGCGTGATCGCGGCCGGCTGGGGCGGCCTGACAGCCGACGCCTTACCCGACAGCGTGTTCGCGCTGTCGGCGGCCCCGCACGACTGGCTTTTCCCGCGCATGGCGGCGGTGGTGCATCACGGCGGCGCCGGCACCACCGCCGCCGGCCTGCGCGCCGGCCGGCCAACCGTCATCTGCCCGTTCTTTGGCGACCAGCCCTTCTGGGGCCATCGCGTGCAAACGCTGGGAGTCGGGCCGCAGCCCATTTCGCAAAAGCAGTTGACGGCCGAGCGCCTGGCGCAGGCGATCCAAACGGCCGTCTCCGATCCCGGGATGCGCGCCCAGGCCGAGGCGCTGGGCGCCAAACTGCGGGCCGAGGATGGCGTTGGCCGGGCGGTTACGATCATTAGCCGAGCGCTTGAGCCAGCCGGCCGGCCTAGTTAAATTTCGGTCTTGCACCCAGCCCGGTCCAGGACCGGCCGACCAGCGAGCTTATCCATGAAAATCTGTATTCTGACTTTTGGCACCCGCGGGTCATGCGGTTACGATCGCCACGCTGGACGAATTCAGGACACTGGTCCAGGAACATGGTTGTAGCACGCGACCCTGCGCGGTGACTTCCTAAAGGCCGCCCAAGCCGCCGAGGGCAAAGCGGCCGTGGAGGGTCGCGGCAATCCGCTCAAGTTGCTCCAGCAGTACATCGCTATGGCGCGGGAGACGCTGGCGGACGAATGGGCCAGCGCCCAACACGCCGAGGTGCTGATCTACAACTCCGCCGCCCCGGGCGGCTACCACATCGCGGAGAAACTGGGTGTGCCCGCGTTTGCGTCCTTATCAAGACCGCCAGCGCGGCCGTCATAAGCGCGCCGGCCACGCCGCAGGTGTAAGTTGGGCGTACTGCCAGGCCCACCTCTTCCCCCAGTTGGCCGCCGCCAAAAAGAGAATGACCAGCGTCCCGTTCAAGTTCGGATACGGCGAGAGCGGGGGTCTTGCACGTCTTCGCGGTTGGTAATTTCAATGAGGCTTGACAGCCTTCCTTACCCCCAGCATCCTCGCCTCCTGCCCGTAGGCTGCGAGAAAGCCGCGCCTGTTCTTCACCTTGAACCCTGGCTGATCCCGGGATTGACCCTGCTTTTCCTCGCCCTGCTCATCCAGTTGGGCCACTTCCCTGGCTGGCGCCCCACCCCGCCCATTCATGCCCTCATCGGCTACGGCCATCGCCCTCGGCGCGCACCCAGGGGTTCGCCCATCAACTCGTTCACGACACCGCCAAATGCTTGGCTCGAGGTTGTCGGCCTGTCTTTTCCAGTGATGGCCTAGCCCTCTACTTCTACGCGCTCGCCGCCCATTTCGGGTCTTGGATCCAGGCCGCCAACGAACGCCGCCACACCCGGTACGTCGACCCACGTCCGCCTTCGGCGTCTATGCCTTGGTCGTCAAACGCTACACCTGCCTCAACTGCGGAGCAGGCCCGCACCCAGGGCGTGCTAGGCCCGGGTGTTGTGGGCCACCGCATCACGGATGTCCGTCGCCAGGTCCTTCTTGGAAAGCCGGATGACTTTCGCCACGCCTTGATCATTGATGGCTTTTCCGGCCGAGTCCCCTGGCCCGCTGATGAGCGCCCGCGAGCCAGGGCGGGTGGACCACCTGTATTGGAAGACTCAACCTGGCTTTACGTTGGTCACTCGTCAGCTTGGCCCGGCGCTCATGGAGCACGACTCACTCAACCCAAGACCTGGCGCTGCAATTCGACCAGAGTTTTTCGCGAGTCTAGCCCCGGCCTAATCGCACTCAATAACTACTCTACCTTGGCCGATTCTTTTGCCTGGCACGACTCTGTTTTAGCCGCCAGCGGGGAAACACCCGTGATCTGGACCGAAGCGCGCCCGTTGGCTCAATCACCGCAATTGGTGTCGATCACAGGGCGCCGCGGCCAGGTTACCCACACAGTTCAATACCAGGCACCCGGCGCGATGTTGAATTGCGTCTCAGAAGGCCTGATTTACAGTGCCGCCGATGGAAAGGCCAGCGTTTGCGCCCGGCGTTCGCCTGCCAGTTCGGTCTAACTTTGGGGCTGGCCACTGGTCCAGAACAGGCGTCCCCGGCAGTGAAGAGCGGCGATAATTAGCGTTCGCCGCTGACCATTTGACAGCCTGGCGCCAGCTACGGCCGAGATCACGATCCCGTATCACGGCCATCCGGCATCCAGGCCGCCCAACCCAGGCCCCTTCCCCGTCGCGGTGGACCGGGTATCTGGGCCAGGCGCAAGCAAGCCGGGCAAGGCGCACCATTGGCCGTCTGGCGGCTGGGACACTCCAGCGGGGCCGCAAACGTGCGGCATGACCACAGGGAGTCCGCCGGACGCCGGCGTGGGACCACCCCCTAGGCTCTTGAGCACGGCTGCGCCTTGACAGACAGGCTGGTGCGTCTAGCCTCCCTTCGGAGGCTCAGGCCAAAGCCAGCGGCGCTGGCGCCAGCGTCTGGACCCGCTGTATGCCCAAACGAGACCCCGCGTCCGATTTGATCTCGCGCTCGGCTCATCCAGTACTCTCCGGCCACCTCACCCGTTTCATTGGCCGCCAGCGGGAGTTGGCCGAGCTCCGGCCATGGCTGACGTCTGGGTCGGGGCCACGCCTGCTGACACTCGTCGGGCCTGGCGGCTGTGGCAAGACGCGCTTGGCCATCCAAATGGCCGCCGAGCAGTCCACTGGGCTGACGCTGGACGCCTGGTGGATCGAACTGGCCGGCCTGGCCGACGCGGCTCTGGTGCCGCTGACGGTGGCAGAGGGTATGGGTCTGCGCGAAGTTCCCCCGCAGCCGCTGAGCGAGACGATCGCCCACTTCATCGGCGGGCGGCTCTGCTGGCTGTATTTGGATAACTGCGAACACCTGCTCGCGGCCTGCGCCGGGTTCGTGGCGCGGTTGCTTGAAGCCTGCCCCGGCGTGCGCGTGCTGGCCACCAGCCGCGAGCCGCTGGGTTTGGCCGCCGAACTGGCCTGGCGCGTGCCGTTGGTCGGCCGAAGGTGGATGTTCTGAATTGTCCACCTTCGGCCGCCTTTGGCGGTTAGATAGGCAACAAAATATCGTCGAGAAACTGGCGCGCACACGCCTGCGATTGGCCACCACGTTCTTAGCTCAACCGCCCGCACAGCGGGCCGTAGGCTTCCTCGAATTACCAACCACGTCAAAACCCATCACCACTGCGGATCACTCGGCTCTGGCGGATTTGGGCGCCAATCGCTGCCGCCAGCGGTTGCGCCGCCACGCCGGCCCATTCCAGCACGCTGACTTCGCCCCCTTCGCTGAGCGACGTTCCGAAGAGGTCGGTCAACAGTCGTTGCAAGCGCCGAAAGCTCAGATGGTCCTCGTGATGCAGATATGTGATCGTGGCTTCCAGCCGCGGCCCCGGGCCTTACAGTCCCGGCGCGGGCAGCGCGCCCAACTGCATCAAGACACGTGAGAAGTCCATCTCTCCCCAGTGTTCAACGATCTGGCCGTTAGCTATCCGGTAAATGCTCATGCCGGTAACGCTAACCTTCCGCCCGCTGCCGGCCGGCACACCAAAGAAGGCCGCGCCGGTGTGGGTCATGGTCATGGACCAACGCTCCACGACCTTATCGCCCTCGGCGATCAGATCTTCCGAGATGGTGTGGACGTCGGGGAAGGAGGCGACTGCGCCTTGATGCGCCATGCGAGCGCCGTCCAGGCCGGCCGGCAGCCCGGGCATCAAACTATGTGGCACGAAGTCAGTGGCCAAGACTTCGCCGAGCTTGTCCAATTGGTTGGTGTTGTGGATCTCGCGGTAGCGGCGGATGATGGTCCGATTAGCGTCGATGGACATGGTGGGTCTCCTGAGAAAGAAGCTGGATTGATTAAGCTCATTCTAGCGACCTGGACCAGCTCCCGGATCGGGAAGAACCCTTAGCTTTTGCGTAAGCGGCGTTCGGTGGTCCAAACCGCGATTTGCGCCCGAGTGTCTAGACTGAGCTTACCCATAATATTGGCGATGTGGACCTCCACCGTGCGCGGGCTCAAGTGCAGTGTGGTGGCGATCTCGCGATTGGAACGTCCCTCGGCCACCAAGGTCGCGACCTCTTGTTCCCGGCGCGTTAGTCCAGCCGCAGCCTGTTTGGCCTTTCGGCGAGGCGAATCAAGCTTCACCCGCGCCATCCCGGCGGCAGCCCCCCGGCGCAGCGTCTCGGCCAGGCTGGCCTCGGTGAGCGGTTCCGCCAAGGACTCCACGACTGAGCGCGCGCCCGCAAAAGCCTCGGCGGCGGCATCACGCCGGCCAAGCGTCAAATAGAGCCGGCCGAGAGCCAAATCCAAACGCCAGACGAGCGGCGGCAACTCCCCGGCCTGAGCGGTTTCCAGCGCCGCCCGCAGGATATTCTCCGCATCCGCGGTCTGCCCGACGGCGGCCAAGGCGGCGCCCTGCAACAGAGCCACGGCTGGGATAGCCTGGACGCCAGGGGTGCTGGGAGCCGTAGCCACTAGCTTTTCCACGATCTCCAGCGCCGCCCATGGCTGACCTTGCGCCAGAAAGACTTCGGCGCGCGCAAACCACACCTGCCGCTGGCCTACCGACTCGTAGGGAAGTTCGGGTGTGAACACCCCAGCCAACACGGCCTCGGCGGCATCCAGGTCGTTTTCTTGAACATGCACCGAGACCAGGAAGCCGGCGGCAACACGCGTCCAAACCAAGGACCGCGTCTCACGGCCTAGAGCTAGCGCCTGCTCCAAGTGCCTACGCGCGGCTGGCAAAGCCAGCAGATCGGAGTACAGTGCCCCTAACACTAAGTTTCCGGTTGCCATGAAATGGCGGTGGCCCATCGCTTCTGCCATCGTCAGCCCGGCCCGCAACAGATCCAGTGCAGGCCCGTATTGGCCGGCAATGGCGTAACTGAGGCCCACCCAGATCTGGCCGAGCGCCTCGCCCGGCCGGGCCTCGATCTCGCGCGCCAGGCGCAGCGCTTCTTCGCCGTCTCGCAACCGGTCACTGAGGCGGCTGAGGCCCGGGGCCACCGTCCGGCCCAGGTAGTCCGCCCCGCGCGTGGAATACATCATCAGGCCAGACAGCAGTCCACCGCGGTCGTTCAATTCGCGAAAGAGCGCGATAGCGCGCTCGTAGTAAGCGACACCGCGTACCGCGTCGCCAGCAATGTAACTGGCGATACCTAACAAGTCTAGCGTGGCGGCCAGACCAGCTTGGTCGTCTAGGGTCTCAAAAATGCCGAGCGCCTCCAAATGGCAGCGCAGCGCTTCTAGCGGCTGGTCCAAGTTAGCGTGCCAATTACCGACCCGGTTGAGCGTATGGGCCAGCGGGGCGGGCTCGTCAATCTGGCGCGCGAGGCGCAGGGCCCGCTGGAAGTACTCGCCGGCGGGCGTGTAATCACGCGCCGCCCACCAGAAGCCCAGGTCCAGCAAAGCTTGCCACTCCGCGCGGCGGTTGCGGCTGGCGCCAGCCGCGCTCAAGGCCTGCTCAAAATCGGCCTGGGCGGCCGCAAACTCCCCCAAAGTCTGCCAGGCCTGGCCGCGCGCGCGCCATAACTCGGCCAGCACTCGGCCCAGACGGCGCGCGGCCTCAAGTGCGCGTGTGTAGTGTTCGGCCGCCGCGCGCGGCGCGTACAAAGCTTGGGCCCGTTCGCCTGCTTGGCGCGCATAGACCAGTGCCGGCTCCCACGCTTCCGCCTCAAAGAAATGCCGGGCAAGATCGCTGCTAGCCGTGGGGTTGGCGGCGCGTTCCAAGGTGACCGCCACCGCCAGATGCCAGGCCCGCCGCTCGCGTGCCAAGAGGCCAGCGTACACCGCCTGGCGGGTCAGCGCATGCCGGAAGGCAAAGGTCTCGGCTGATGCTTCCACGACCAACTGCGCGGCCAGCAATTCCTTGACCTGCGCCAACACAGTCGCCTCATCGGCTTCCGTCACACCCTGCAAGAGGTTGAAGTCGAACCGGCGTCCGGAGACAGCCGCCACGGCCAGCAGCCGGCGGGCCGGCTCGCTGAGCTGCTGGGTGCGGCGGGCAACAGCGTCTTGCACACTGCGCGGGATGCTCAAAGCCTCCAGCGGCCGCCGCGTCCAGCCGCTGCCGTCGTAATAGATATCGCCGGCGGCGATCAGCGCCCGCAGCACTTCCTCTACAAAAAACGGGTTGCCATCCGTAAGATGATGGACGGCGTCCACGAACTCGGCGCGGACCGGCTGCGCTTGGGTGAAGATCGCGCGGATCATGGCTTCGGTCTCGGCTACGCTCAGCCGACGCAGAGCAACCTCCACGGCCAGCCTCTGGCGGTCCAGCTCAACCAAGCTGTGCCGCAGCACGGGCGAAATTTCGTCGTTGCGGTACGTGAGCAGCAGCCGGAGCGGAACCGGCCAGCGCGCCCGGGCGAGGTAGCTCAAGAATTCCAGACTGGCTCCATCACACCAGTGGACGTCCTCTACCACCAGCAAGCGCGGGCCGGCCGGCGGCGCTGCCAATAGGCAACGGGCCAGCGCGTCGAACAGGCGCCGCTGGGCCAACGCGAGGTCGCCCGCTCCTGGTTCGGGCTCAGCCTCGGACCGGTCAGGGAACAGGCGGGCCAATTCGGCCCCGGCGGCAGGCCACGCCGCGGACAGGCCGCCGAGCAAGTCAATCAGCGGGGCATATGGAAGGGTGCGGTCGGGTTCAAAGCAGCGTCCGGCCAAGAGCGTGAAGCCGGCCGACGTGGCTCGGGCCTGGAGTTCAGCCGTCAGTCGTGATTTTCCGATGCCGGCCTCACCTGAGATGAGCAGGACGCGCGATGAGCCGCCGGCGCTGATCGGACTCAGCGCCTGGCTGAGTTGATCTAAGTCCGCTTCCCGACCGATCAGGACCGGGCACGTTACGGAGGTCGGCGGGTGACTAATCATGAGCGGTTGGCTATGGCCGGCCAGGGGGGCCTCGGTTTCCGCATTAACGTCGCCTCTTCATTAACTTCTAAGATCTGCTCCCAGTTGGCGCATGATCTCGAGCGCGTCCTCCCGGCCTCGGTGTTCGACGATTATGCCGCCGGCAATGCTGACCGCGGAGCTGCCGCGAACTCGAAAAGACCGACCTGTGACCGGGATGTCCAAGGCCGCTTGGTGTATGGCGGCAACTCCTGTGGGCCAGCCGCGCGGGTAGAGGCAAACGGCTGGGTCAGTCTTGATCAATCGCCCGGGTTTCTTCTCCCACTTCAGCCAGCAGCCCGCGCACAACCGTCAGGTTCAAGAAAGACCTGCGCAAATCCAACGGCATGTGGAGGGCGAGATAGGTGACCGTCTGACCCGCCAAGCCCCGCAGTTCACGGGCCAGCGAGATATTGCCGCGCCGTGTCTCAAGTTCCGCGAGCGAGGCGAGGACCGGCCAGAGCATACGGCGCGATCCGAGGGCCGCAGCGGCGGTGCGTGCGGCGTGTAAAGCCGTGCTGGCTTCCGCTGCCCGAGCCTGGCCGCGCAAGGCCTGCCCTTTGAGGTAGAGCGCCTCCGGGAGATACGGACGCAGGGTCGCCCGCTCAAGCTCAGCCAGCAGACGGTCCATCTGGCGCTCCGCCCGGGGCAGATCGTTTAGCGCTAGAGCGAGTTCACCCTCCGCCAGAGCCAAAACATACTGACTGAACAACAAGAGGCCGGCCGCATCGGACAGCCGGCGGCCTTCCTTGATCAACGCTTCGGCCGCCGATAGGTCGCCCAGCAATATTTGGAGGCGCGCTCGGATCGCTACCAACGCAACCGCAGCCGCTGGCATGGGACGGGCGGCAGCCTGCGCCTGGGCCAATTCGACGAGTTGGCCGCCCTGGTCCAACTGCCCCAGGCTCGCATAGAGCCAGCCCAGATCGGCACGGATCAAGACGGCAAACACATGCCCCAGCGTCTCACCCAAGGCGATGGCCGCCTCCATACTGGCAATCGCTTGGGTCACCTCGCCTTGGTCGAAATAAATCTGGCCCACGATCAACTGGCTGCTGGCCTGGCTCCACCGGTTGCCAATCGAGTCGCCGAGGCGCCAGGCTTCCGCCGCAGCAGTCAGGGCTAAGTCATACGCGCCCGTCGCATACCGGCGAATGGCAGTATTCGCCAGATTGTCGGACAACATCGGCACATTCCCTAATTCGTGCCACAGGCGGCGGGCCTCCTCTAGGGACCGCAAGCTCTCTTGGCTCTGACAGGTCAGGACGTAAGCATAGGCCAGATCATTCAGGGTGAACGCCATTTGCTCACGCAGATTGAGCGCGCGCGCCAGCGCCAGAGACTGTTCGCCATACGCCACCGTCTGGTGGGGCTCCCCACCGCCAAAGACCCGGACGAGCATCAGGTTCCATAGGATCTTGCTCTCGGCGGCATGATCACCCAAAGCGTGCGCCAAGCGGGCCGCCCGCTCCAGAAGCCGGGAAGCCTTTTCAGCGTCATGCCATTGATTAGGGATTGAGTGAATTTTGGCCTGAGCCATGATGGCAGCCAGTTCGAGGGCAGGGTCCAACTGGGTTTGGGCAGTAGCTTCCATTTCCCTATAGAGCGCCATCGCCTCGGGCAGACGAGCGCTCAGTTCCAAAGCCTGCCCAAGACTTGTATAGAGGTTTCGGAAGAACGCACCATCGGCAATCGGATTGCGCCGGGCGATTTCCAGGGCGCGCCCATAGTGCAAAGCGGCTTCCGGATTGGCATACACCCGCGCGGCGGCCTCTCCGGCACGCATCAAGTAATCCAGAGCCCGGGCGTCATCGCCGGCCGCATAGAAATGATGAGCCAGCACGGGGCCGGTAGCCCGCAGTTGGAGCTGCCCGGCATCCAAACGCTCCAAGGCCTGGCCCACTGCCAGGTGAAGTTGTCGGCGGTCTTGTTTAACCAGCGAGTTGTAAGCGGCTTCTTGTATCAAGGCGTGCCGAAAGATATATTCCGGTTCGGACTGAGTGACCGCCGGTTGAATCAACCCCGAGGCTTCCAGGGCTTCCAAGGGTGGCTGACCAGCCATCACCAAAGCCAGGAGCTGCACGGCAAATTGCCGCCCAATCACCGAGGCCACTCGCAAGGAGCGCCGGGCGTCTTCCGCCAGGTGGTCGATGCGGGCCCAAAGCAGCCCTTGGATGTTATCGGGGATATCCAGGGTGACGGCAGCCGGGGTAACGACCCAGCGGCTGTCATGCAGCTCAATGACGCCTCGTTCGAGCAAGGTCCGCAGGACTTCCTCCACAAAGAAAGGATTCCCCTCAGCCCGCCGCAGGATCAGACTGTGCATTTGCTCCGGCAAGATCTCTAGGTCGAGCAGGCGGTTGACCAATTGACCGCAGTCGGCTTCTGACAGCGGGGTCAGGTCAATTTCGATAAGCAAGTTGCCGGCCGCCCGACTAGCCGCGATCAGTCGCCCGCCGACCGTCCCGGGGTCCGGCCGCGCGAGCAGGCATAACACCACCGGCGCCTCCGCCGTCAATGGCATGAGCTCAATCAGGAGGTCAGTGGAGGAAGCGTCGGCCCAATGAATGTCATCGCATACAACCACGACCGGCTGGCGCTCCGCCAAAGCTCGCAGCCATTGGCTGATGGCGAATTGGTAGCGCTCCTGGAGCGCCGACGGGGCAAGCGCCTCGATATTGACCAAAGTTGCCCGCTCTAGCGGCAAACTGAGCAGGTGCGCTATATACGGATAGACCTCGGCCGCGGCGTCGGCTAAAAGCGCCTGCGTTTGAGCTTCCAGGATCGCGTCCAATCCGGCTTCGGCCCCCGGCCGGGAGGTGAGCCACTTTCGCACGATATCGATCAACAGATGGTAGGCTAAACCCTGTCCATAAGATAGGCATCGGCCTTCCAGCCAATGCAGCGGCCGTTCTGGCAGGCTGGCCTCCGAAGCGGCTTTCCATTCAGACACCAGTCGACTCTTGCCTAAGCCGGCTTCACCCAGGAGAGTAATCAGACCGCCCCGGCCGGCCGTCAGAGTGTCTTCAACCGCGCGCAGCCGACTCAACTCGATGTCCCGGCCGATCAACCGACCTTCCCGACCGACGCTTGGCAGGCCGCGCCCACGCGCCCGAGTCGCCTTAAGCGCGCGCCCCTCGAAAACGCGCACGGGTTCCGCTTTGCCTTTCACGTTGATCAATCCTAGGTCGGCGCCGTCGCAGATGGGCGCGACAAAACGGTAGGTGTATTCAGACATCAACACGGTCATCGGACGTGCGGCGGATTGCATGCGCGCGGCCAAATTGACGGCATCACCCATCGCTGTATATTCATACTTGAGATTGCTGCCCACATTGCCAACAACCACCGATCCAGTGTTTAGCCCGACCCGAATGGCGAAGTCGATGCCATAGTCGCGGCGCACCTCGACCGCATAGAGCCGGATCGCCTCCACCAAATCAAAGGCCGCCCGCACGGCCCGCTCTGGGTCGTCCTCATGCGTCACGGGTGCGCCAAAAAAGGCTAGGATCGCGTCACCCATCAGGCGAGCGATGGTGCCCTCGTACCGATAGATCGCCGGTGACATTTGGTCGAAGGCCTGATTCATGATGGCCGTCCAGTCGTCTGGGTCCAGATTCTCGGCCAAGCTAGTCGAACCGACGACATCGGCAAACAAGCAAGTGACTGGCTTTCGTTCACCGCTGATATGGGCAGCACGTAGTTTTTGGGCTAACGGGACGGGCGTCGTGGCGGCCATGTGGGCTAGGCGGACGTTATCGGCCGTCGTCTGAATCGCGACCGGTTGTCCACAGGATGGGCAAAAGCGCCCACCGGCCGGCAAATCTGACCCGCAGTTCGAGCAGTGTCCGCCGGCCGCAGCAAGGGTTGCGCCACAATTAAAGCAGAACCGGGCATCGGCTGGATTGATGGTCTGGCAACTCGCACAGCGTGGAGCTGGAGAGGGCTGGGATGGTGCGGCTGAGACGAGCGTCATCCTTCGCAGTTACTCCCAATCCGCTTGAGCGAGTCACCGGGAAAATCAGACCGATTAAGTATAGTATAAGCCCGACCGATTGGATGCCCCTGATCAAAAAAGCTACGGCGATTGCAAAGTCAAACCAGGGTGGTCATGAGATCAAGGAAAGTGGTCATGCCTACATCGGCGATAGTGTTGGCGAACCTATACCGGTAGAGGCGCCGCGGTTGAAAATAGCCGCTTGAATGGTGAAGGACGAGCCTGGGTCAGAGGCTTGTCAGCCAGCCATCGACCCAGGCGGGTAAGGTTGATGGC
>JAGOBN010000383.1 GCA_017999235.1 Anaerolineales bacterium
GTTGCGGCGCGAGCCTGATTTGGAGGTTGTGGGTGAGGCCGGCGACGGCCAACAGGCCTTGGAACTCGGTCACGCGCTTCAGCCGGATATTGTGGTGATGGACGTGCGGATGCCCATCCTTTCCGGGGTGGAGGCCACCCGGCGAATACGCCAAACCCTGCCGGCCATCCAGGTGCTGGTCCTGACCGCCCATGATGATGACGACTACGTCTTCTCGCTCCTGCAAGCCGGCGCCAGCGGTTACATCCTGAAGACCGCGCCGATCGGTGACCTCATCCAGGCCATCCGGCAGGTACACGCCGGCGAGTCGCCCCTGGATCCCGCCATCGCCCACAAAGTCATCGCGCAGATGACCCGTCCTCAGCCGGCGGGCGGCGGGGACCTGGAGAAAAAAATTGACCTGACCGCCCGCGAATTGGAAATCCTGCAATTGCTGGCCCACGGCTTGAGCAATCGGGCCATGGCCGATGCGCTTTTTGTCAGCGACCGGACGATCCAGGCCCACCTGACCAGCATCTTCGCCAAAATGCAGGTCGCCTCCCGGCTGGAGGCGGTGCTGGCCGGCATTCGCCGCGGCTGGCTGATTCTGCAGCCCTAAGCCTATGCGTTGGCGTCCGCCGTTCCGCTCACTGCTCGCCCAATTCGTCCTGCGGGTGATCGCCCCGCTGACTATCGCGACCTTAGTGATGATCGCCGCCGGGCTGTTCGCTTATCAGCAGGCCATCACGTCCTTGCTCATTGAGCGCGATCACCAACTGGCGCTCCTCGCCACGACGTCCCTATCTAACGCCCTGGCTAACTACACCCGCGAACTCGCCGGGTTGGCCGACTCGGCCGAGATCCGCAGCGGCCGGCCGGCGCGGCAACTGGTCGCCCTTGGCGGCGCCACCAGCCTGACTCAAATCTTCACCGCCGGGGTCGTCATCGCCACTCCCAACGGGGAGATCTTGGCCAATCCCGCCGGCGGCCGGGTGCCGGTGGGACCGCTCACCGTCGCGGACCAAGGCTACTTCCTCGCCGCGCAGCGGGGCCGCGCGCCCGCTTACAGTAATGTCCTGGCTGAAACCGAGACCGGCCAGCCTATCATTGTGATCGCCGTCCCGATCCTGGAAGCGGACGGCCGCTTCGGCGGCGCATTAGTGGGCGCGATTGACCTAAAAAACACGCCGTTGAGCGCGCCGATCCAGCAGCTGCGTCTTGGCGCCGGCGGCTATGCCTACTTGGTCGATGGAAACGGCCGGGTCATCTTCCATCCGGACGCCCAGAATATCGGCGCTGATTTCGCCGACCGGCCGTATATCCAAAACGTGATCGCGGGTGAGACCGGCGGCACCCTCTGGCAGGCCCGGACCGGCGAAGAGGTGGTTCTTGGCTATGCGCCGGTCGCGGGCACCGGCTGGGGCTTGATTGTGCGCGAGCCCTGGGCCACGGTGATCGAACCCATCCAAACGTATGGGGTGCTCATGGGATTGATCACCCTGGCCGCGGTCGGCCTTTCCGTCTACCTCTTGATCCGCGGGGTTCGGCAGATCGCGCGGCCAGTGCGGCTGCTCGCTGACCAGTCCGCGCGCCTGGCGGCCGGCGAGACTCTGCAACCATTGGCGGCGTCAGGCATCACCGAGATCGACGCGCTGGAGCAGGCCTTCAGCCAGATGGCGGACCAAATCGCGTCGTATCGCCTGGGGCTGCGCCGCTATCTGGAGGCGCTGACCCAATCGCAAGAAACCGAGCGCCGGCGGATCGCGCGCGAACTGCACGATGAGACGCTGCAAAACCTGCTGTCCGCCGCCCGGCGGTTAGAGTTTCTACAAGCCGAAGCGCTTTCCCCCGGACAGCAAGCCCGGTTGAATGAGCTGCAAACGTTGATCAAGGAGACTGTGCAAGGCATCCGGCGGATCAGTGTGGATCTGCGCCCCATGCTTCTGGAGGATCTGGGCCTGGTCCCGACTCTGCAGGCGCTGGTCCGCGCGGCGCATACCGGCCCCGGGGCGGTGCCTCACGCCACGCTGGAAGTATTGGGTGATGCCCAACCGCTGACTGCTGAGCAAGAACTGGCGCTATATCGGGTTGCCCAGGAGGCTCTAACCAACGTCCGTAAACACGCTCACGCCACCGGGGTTGAAGTGGGGCTGTGGTTCACGCCTGGCCAAGTGGGCTTGTACGTGGCTGACAACGGTCGCGGCTTTGCGCAACCGCCGGCGCTCACCGAATTCGCCCAGCGTGAGAGCTTTGGGTTGATGGGCATTCAGGAGCGGGTCGGCTCGTTGGGCGGCCGCCTGATCATCACTACCCCGCCCGGCGGCGGCACGCGGCTGGAGGTGACCCTGCCCGTCCCTGGCCCTGAGCGTCAGGACTGAGCGCCGCGCCGGGCATAGCAAGGAAACCTTGTCTTCCAATCATTGGCGGACACGGCTTACACTCCCCCGCTGGCTGGACCAGCGGCAGCCGCCGGAGACGGTCGTGTCTGGGGCGTTGGCCATTGCAGTCGGGCTAATTCACCCTGGGCAAGATCAGCGGCGGCGGCACTTGTGCGGGCTCATCGAGTAACCGCTCTGTGGGGGCGTACCCGGTGACAGCAGCCTCGCTGAGCGTCAACCGCCCTAACCACTTGTTGAACGTCTCAGTTGGAAGTTCTGCTCAAGTTGGCGAACGAGCTGCTGCACATTCCCCAGGCAGCAACGGCCTTGTGGATTGCGAATATCGCAGGCGCATTGTCCCGCCTGAATGCCGGCCGTGATTTGCGCCGGCACTGTGCTCCGGCCGGTCTGTTCGATCTCCGCGCGGATGCTGGCCAGGGTGTGCCGGAAACAGTAGCACACGAACTGCTCAACGGCCCGAGTGTGCTTCTGGTAAACCGTTTCCCGCAAATCGGCTTCAGCAAAAGTCTGTGAGCCATCAACGCTGTAGTACACCGTCGGGCAGTCGGGCGCTTTGCAGAAGCGGTACGCCACGGGACGGAGTTCGGTCAGGGGCCGTGCTAAGAGCGCTTTTAATGTCGTCGTCTCGACGGCTTTGCCCACCTGGTGATTGGTGGGGCATGCTGCGTCTGCTATCGGCCGCGTGCCGCCACCGGCCGCTTCTGATCGTGATTCACAGCCGCATGATTCACCCATCGCCTGCTCCCGGTCGCTGTCGAATTTGCTGACCACCAGTCTACTCCTGATCAGCCCGATCGAGTGTCACGGCGCCTTGGTGACATCTAACACCTACCCGGGGTCACGCTCACGGCTAAAGTGCATTCAGGTTTGCGAATATGAACCACTGGAACTCTTCCGCCCGCCTTTTCAAGCTTCTGGGACACCCGGCGCGGTTGGCCATTCTGTCCGTTCTGCGGAATGGCGAGGAATGCGTCTGCCATATGGAGGCCGTCCTGGGCTACCGCCAGGCCTACATCTCGCAACATTTGATGACCCTGCGGGAGGCCGGGGTGGTGCAGGATCGGCGAGATGGCTCCAACGTGTTCTATCGCGCGGTCGAGCCGGCCGTGTACATCGTCCTCGACGCCGGCCTGGCGGTCGAGGGGCAAAGGCCGCCAACCGTGCGCCGCGCCGCCCAATGTCCGTGTCCCAAATGCAGCTCAGCCGTTGAACCAGCCCGATCTGGATCGGCCCGATAACACGTATCAAAGAGGCGGCCACAAACCGCCCCTTTTCGGTCTTGGTTACATTCAGTTTCATGAATATCGCGCGTCCATCGGCGCGCCAAGGAGAACTCACATGCTCACTATTAAAGTCCTGGGATCCGGCTGCGCCAACTGCAAGAAGGTGGAGGCCGTCGCGCGGCAGGCTGTGGCCGGCCTCGGCGTCGCGGCCGAGGTCATCAAGGTCACTGAATACCCGGACATCATGCGGTACGCGATCCTGTCGACGCCGGGCCTGGTGATCAACGAAAAGGTGATGTGCGCCGGCCGCATCCCCTCCCAGACCGAAGTGGCCGCTTGGATCACTAGCGCGGTTCAGCCGGCCTGAGCGGAGCCTGCCATGACCCAGGCACTGCCCTCCCCCACGCACACCCACGCCCCTGGCCACCTGCGTCTTTACGCCCTGGTCGGGCTGACAGCCGCCGGCTGGCTATTGGCCTACAACGTCATTCAGCCGCTGGCCGATTGGCTGGCTTATACCCTGCTGGGGCTTCCAAATGATTCACAGCTTGGCCAAGCGTTGGCGTTCTTCCTGTACGACGTCCCCAAGATCCTGTTGCTGCTCGCCGGCATGGTCTTTGCCATCTCCCTGGTCCGCACCTTCTTCAGCCCGGAACGCACGCGGGCCATGCTCGGCGGCAAACGCGAAGGGATCGGCAACGGGTTGGCGGCGCTGCTCGGCATTGTGACACCTTTCTGTTCGTGCTCAGCCGTGCCGCTCTTCATCGGCTTCGTTGAGTCCGGCATTCCGCTCGGCGTGACCTTTTCCTTCCTGATCGCAGCGCCGACCATCAACGAAGTGGCGCTGGTGATGCTCTTCGGTCTGTTCGGTTGGCAGGTGGCCGGCCTGTACGTTGCCTCGGGGCTGATCATCGCCATCACGGCTGGCCTCATCATCGGCCGGCTCAAACTAGAGCACTACGTCGAGGACTTCGTCTGGCAGATCAAGAGCGGGGCCGGCGGCTTGGTTGAAAAGCTGACCTGGCCGGACCGGATCGAACGCGCCTGGGAGTCCGTCAAAGAGATCGTGGCAAGGTCTGGCTGTATGTCGTGGTCGGCATCGCCGTGGGCGCGGGCATCCACGGCTATGTGCCAGAAAGCGCCCTGGTCACGATCATGGGTAAACAGGCCTGGTGGTCGGTGCCGGCGGCGGTGCTCCTGGGC
>JAGOBN010000384.1 GCA_017999235.1 Anaerolineales bacterium
CACCTGCTCGGCGCCGGCCTGCAAGGTGACGCGGTAGCCGGGTGTCACCACAGCCGCACAGGTCTGTTCGGGCCGCGCGGTGCCGAGGCAGGCGTTGGGCCATTCCACGCGTTCGGCGCTGACGACCGTGATGCTCGCGGTGGTCAGGCCCCGCGCGCTGGCCAGTTCCTGAACCGCGGCGGACACCGCCGGCAGGGGCATGCCCTCGCCCGGCGTGACGGCGCCGCCCGAGCCGGGCAGGGGGCCGGCGGTTACCGTTTCAGCGCCGCCGGCGGGCGGCGGGCTGCAGGCCGCTAACAGGGCGGCGGCGACAGACAGAAGACTCAGGGAGAGCGAGAAGCGGTTCATGGCCGGGTTCCTTTCGGTGAAGTGATCCATTGATAGTGGAACGCTGCCCCGGTCTGGGGAGTTGCCGGGCCGGCGCGGAATCCGCCTTAAGCCGGAGAGCGGGCCGGCGGGAGTGCTCAAGCCCGCCTGGGCCACGCCTCTGGTTTTAGCCACGAATAGCGCGAAGGTCACGAAAAAGACTCTGTGTCTCGGTGTCTCCCCCGGCACCGCCGCCGCGCCCGCTCGCTGCGCTCGGGGGCTGCGCGCCGGCAGCGCGGGGGCAGGTGCGTGGCCATCGCCGGTGGGTATTTAGCTGACTTTGCGGAAGCCCTGGATCGGGCGCCGCTGTTTCTTGTATCGGGCCAATCCTTGTGTTATGGTACCGTGACCTGGCTGAGGGGCGGTGTTTGCTCGCCTTTGGCGGCCGGCCGGGATCCAAGATTCGACCACCGCCTCTCCACCCAACTGAGAAGGGAGTCAGGCTTGGGTATGCGCTGGCCGTTCCAGCGCCCCTCTGCGCCCCACACCATGTCAGACCCATCCACCCGCTCCGCCAAGCCGTTTTGGAACCGGCTCATCCAGCCGGCGGCTTCCATCCGTGAAGTTGACCAGCGGCGCCAGGCGGCTTTGTTGTCGGCGTTCTTGCTCGTATTAATCGTCCTGGCGGTGGTGGTCGAAGCGGCCACCATCGCCTGGATTGATTGGAGCGTGCCGTACACCGGCTACCGCCAAACAGCTGTCATGATCGGGCTGTTGTTGATCGTGTACGTCGTCAGCCGCTCGCGCCATTTCCGGATAGCGGCCGCCTTGACGGTTGCGATTTCCTCCCTGTTTGTTTTTCTCAGCGGTCTGGCCCAGCCCGAGGGCATCCTGGGCGGTTTTCTTGATTTTCTGATCCTGCCGCTCTGGTTCGCCAGCCTGTACTTTGGAGCCTGGGAGCTCATCGGCCTCCTGGGCCTCGAGCTGGCCGGCCTGCTGATGGTGCCCCTGCTGGCCCCGCAGGTCAGCCTGAATTTCATTTTGATCGGACCATTCAGCTTTGTGGTGGTGATGGCGGCGGTCTTGTTGCTGCTGGCGCACCAGCGCGATCTGCTCGAGCGTGACCGCCAGACCGAGCTGGCCGAAAAGGAGCTGCAATACCGCACCCTGGTCGAGCAGATTCCGGCCATCACCTATTTGAGAGCGGCCAGCTCGGACAGCCCGACGGGTTTCGCCTCGCGCTACCTGAGTCCGCAGTTCGAAGCCTGGCTGGGCTATTCCATCGCCGACCAAGCGCGCCACCCCGGCCTCTGGCGGGATATCGTCCATCCGGACGACCGGGAGCGCCGGGCCGCGGCTGAGGCGCAGTTGACCGAGGCCGACGGCTTGGCCGCCGAAGAGTATCGCTTGGTGGCGCGCGATCAGCGGGTGCTGTGGGTCTATGACACCGTCCGGGTCCGCTGGGACGCCGCCGGCCGGCAGCGCTTAAGCCAGGGCGTGATGCTGGATATCACTGCGCGCAAACAGGCCGAGGAACGCACCCGCCACGAGGCGGCGCGCGCCCAGGCCTTGCTGCGCGTGGCCGGCCGCCTGAATGCGCTGCTGGATATGGCGACGCTGCTGGCCGTGATCAGCGAGGAAACGGCGCAGGCCTTGGAGACGCCCGTCGCCTACGTCAATCTATACGAATCCAGGCCGGACCGGCTGTGCCTGGCCGCGGGCGTCGGCCTGACCGACGAGCAACGCTCCCAAGCGCCGCCGGTTTCCCGGGTCTGGCATGCCCAGGCCCTGCGCGAGTGGGGGCCGGTGGTCGTCATGCCGGATGGGCCGGCGCGGCCGCCCCTGCCCGGCCGAGATCCGCACGGCGGCCCGGATCTCCGGACCCTGGCTTTTGTCAGCCTGGAATACGAAAACCAGTTGATTGGCAGCCTCAATGTGATCACGCGGGGCGCGGGCCGGGTGTTCACGGACGATGATCGGCTGCTGCTGCGCGGCCTGGCGGATCAAGCCGCGCTGGCCATCATTAATACGCGCCTGTACAAAGACGCCCGGCGGCGCCTGGAACAGCTGCAAGCCTTGCGCGCCATCGACGTGGCCATCTCGACCAATCATGATCTGCGTCAGACACTGGATGTGGTGCTGGAGCAGATCAGGCGTCAACTGAAGGTCGATGCCGCCGTCGTGCTGCTGCTCAACGGCGAGCAACTGGAGTATGCGGCCAGCCTGGGCTTCCGGACGCCGGCCCTGCAGTACACGCGTCTGCGGCCGGGCGAGGGCAACGCCGGCCAGGCCGCCCAACAGCGCGAGGTGATCCACATCCCCGATCTGCGGATCGCGCCCCGCTCGTTTGTCTACGCGCCGATCCTCAACCAGGAAGGGTTTGTCAGCTATCATGCCGCGCCCCTGATCACTCAAGACCAGGTTACCGGCGTGCTGGAGGTTTTCCACCGCGGGGAGTTCGAGCCGGATGGCGAATGGCGGGCGTTTCTGGAGGCCCTGGCCGGGCAGGCCGCCATCGCCATTGATAACACGGCGCTGCTCGCCAACCTCCAGCAGGCCAACGCCGAGTTGGCGCAGTCTTACGATGCCACGATTGAAGGCTGGTCGCGGGCTTTGGACCTGAGGGATCACGAGACCGAAGGCCATTCGCAGCGGGTGACGGAGATGACTCTGCGGCTGGCGCGCGCCCTGGGAGTGCCGGCCGCCGAGCTGGTCCACCTCCGGCGCGGCGCCTTGCTGCACGATATCGGCAAGATGGGCATCCCGGACCGCATTTTGCTCAAGCCCGGACCGCTCACCGACGCCGAGCTGGCCAGTATGCGTCTGCACCCGGTCTATGCCAACGAGATGCTGGCCCCGATCGCCTATTTGCGGCCGGCCCTGGCCATCCCCTATGCGCATCACGAAAAATGGGATGGGAGCGGCTACCCGCGCGGCTTGGCCGGCGAAGCCATCCCCTTGGCCGCGCGCTTGTTTGCCATTGTGGATGTCTGGGACGCGCTCTGCTCCAACCGGCCGTATCGCCAGGCGTGGCCGCCGGAACAGGTGCGCGCCCATCTCCGGTCGCTGGCTGGGAGCCACTTTGACCCGGCCGTGGTTGATGCTTTCCTGCAACTGCTCGACGACGACAGTGCGGCCATCCGCCAAGCCCCGCCGCCGGCGGCGGCCGGTGCCTCTGTGCTGCGCCAGCCCTAACCGTCGAAGCCGGGCCAGCGGAAGCCGCGAGAGGAGGGCTGCTTGGAAAAGCCAACATCTGGGCGTCCCCCCGGTCGCGGGGGCGGTTTGCTCGTCAGCTTGGCGGCGGTGCTGGTCGGCGGTGTGGGGGCGGCGCTGTACGCGGGCTGCCGCCTGGCCGGCCTGCAAGCCGGGTACGGTCTGGGGGTTGCCAGCCTGGGGTTAGCGGCGGCGGTGATTTATCGGGCGCAAGCCCGGCCCGTCAGCGGATTAAGCGTGGCGGCCCTTCTCCTAACCGGGCTGAGCGCGGCCTTCGCCAATGTCGTGGGCTTTCTACACCTGGCCGAGCTGGCCGGGATCACGGCCGCGCGCCCGGCCCTGGAAGCCCTCTGGGCTCAAGTGCCAATCATCCGTTGGGCGGGGGCCGGCACCTTTGGGGGGCTGGCGCTTTTGGGCGCGGCCGTGGTGCGGGCCGCGGTACTGCCCCGCTGGGGCGGCTGGCTGGTGTTGGCCGGCGCGCTGCTTCACCTCCCGGCGCAGGCCCTGTCTGGGCGCGCCGGGCTGGCGGCCAATGGCCTGGCCGTGGCCGGCGCGCTCGGGGTGGGGGGCGGTCTGTTGTGGATCGGCCGGGCGCTCTGGCGGGGTCAACGGCCGGCCGCTGAAGACGCGCCGCCCGCCGCTCTCCATCGGTGGTGGGCCGGCCCGGCCGTCATGGTCACCGGCCTGCTGCTGGGTCTGGACGCGGCGGTGAACATGCTCGGGGGGTTGAGCCTGACCAGCGCCGTCATCCACCTCTTGTATTACACGGGGCTGGCCGTGGCCAGCCTCGGCTTGCTGGCCGTGTCAGCGGGGCCGCTGGGGCGGGCGGGTGGTGTTCTGCTTCAATGCGGAGCGTCCCTGGCGGTCATCCCGGCCGTGTTTATTGCGGCGCAATTGGCGGGGGTGCTGGTGGATAACCGCCTGCTGATGGCGGCCTGGGTGGATATCCCGGTCGGGCGCGCGGGTGTGTACCTGGTCATCCTCGGCTGGCTGTTGTTCGGGGCTGGAATGGTCCGCGCCGGCGCCGGCCCGCGCTGGTCCGGCTGGCTGATCGTCGGCGGTGTGGCGTTGGCCTTGCCCATCGAGTTCGGGGTCCAGGCGTATGCCTTTGGGGTCTTCTGGGTCGTTGGGGCGGCCTTGGCCGGCGCGGGGATGCTGAGGCTGGGCTGGTCTATTTTCTCCCGGCCGCGCGCCTGATGCCACGCCCGCCGCGACAGTGCTTTCGGCCGAAGGCCGGTCCCTCTTTGGGCCGATGCCGGGGGCGCGGTTACCGATTACC
>JAGOBN010000385.1 GCA_017999235.1 Anaerolineales bacterium
AGGATGTTCTGGAAGCCCGTCATCGCCCAGGCCGAGGGCATGGCCTGCCCCACCGCCGCGAACGGGCCGGCCGCCGCCTCCAACGGAAACCACGTGCCGCCCAAAGCGGAGAACAAGAACATCGCCAGGAGCGAGAACAAGATCACCTGCGAGTCATCCCGCGCCACCACCCCGATCAGCAGGCCCAGCGCCGCCACCCAGGCCGCCAGCGCCGCCGCCACCAGCAGAACCCCCAGCGGCGCGCGCGCGTAATTGACGCCCAGCACCCACTGACCAAAGGCCACCAGGAGCAGCTCCTGCAGCAACACAAGCGCAAACATGGCCAGGGCGTGCCCGGCGATGATGGCGGCCGGCGGGAACGAGGTCGTGAGCATGCGCTGCAAGGTGCGCGACTGCCGTTCCTGCACCAGGATCTGGCCCGAAGTCACCAGGCTGAAGATGGCAAACTGCACCAGGATGCCGGGCGAGGCCTGGTTGTACGGGTTATCGCCATACCACGCGGGCTCCGCGGCGGGCGCGGCCGCCTGCTCCACCGTGATCCACTGCGCGCTGTCCACGCTGTCCCAGGCGGCGGCGGCGGCCGTGAAGGCGGCCGCTGCCTCGGCCTCGTCCCCCGGCCGGCCGGCCGTCTCCGCGCTCAGGCGTCCGATCTCGACCGCGCTGAACAGCCGCGTCACCACGGCGCGCAGAGTCTGATAGAGCGTCTGGCCCGCCAACGCGGCCGGCTCGGTCACCAGGGTCAGCGCCGGAATGCCATTGGCGGCGCCGGCCTCAAAGCCGGCCGGGATGATCAGCAGGCCGGCGACCTCGCCCCGGCGCAGGGCTTCAGCGGCGGCCGCCGGCGCCAATTCCACCACGCGCACCGCCGCCGAGCGATCCAGCTGCTGCCGCAGGGCCTGGGCCAGTGCGCTGTCCGGCGCGTGGTTCACCCAGCCCAGCGGCTGGCGCGGGTCCGCCGGCGCGGCGCCGCCGCCCCGGTAGGCAAAGCCCATGAAGAGCGTAAACCCGATGGGCATGGCGACCAGGAAGAGCAAGGCGCGCCGGTCGCGCAGAATCTGCGAGAGGTCTTTGAGAGCCAGGTCCAGGATCCGCATCACCGCCTCCACCGTCACGCGTAGCGCCGGTTGAACCGCCACGCCCCCAGCGCAAATAGGCCGCCGCCCATCAAGACCAGGACCACGAACGGCAGCAGCAGTTCGTCAGCGGGCCGGCCGGCCAGGGCCAGCCGCCACGCCTTAAGCGCCCAGCCCTGCGGGGTGAAATTCCCCAGAGCCGCAAAGGCTGCGGGCATGGCAATATTCGTGGTGAACAGGCCGCTCAGCATGCCCAGGGCCGTCAACGCGCCGCCCAGAACCGGGCCGGCCTGTTGGCGCGTCCGGATGAAGGCGATCAGCGCCACCCCCAGCCCCACCGCCGCCGCCACCTGCCCCAGTAGGCTCAGCGCGGCCGCGGCCGGCTGGCCCCACGCCACGCCAAAAAACAAGCGCGCGGCCGCCATCAGCACCACGCCCTGGATCACCACGGTCAGGGCCACCGCCAGGAACTTGCCGGCCAGGATGGTCGTGCGCGTGACGGGGGTGGTAAACGACCGCGCCAAGGTGCCTTCATCGTCCTCCTGCAGGATGGACTGCATGGCATTGGCGCCGGTGAAGAACGAGAAGAAGATCATCTGCCCGGCCATCACCAGGCCCATCAGCGTCGCCGCTGGTCCGTCCGCGGCGGACTCAGCGCCGGCCGGCGCTGTCAGCACCAAGGCCGCGCGCTCAGGCGCATGAAACAGCGCCCGCTGGAAATCGGCGTACCAGCCGGCGTAGCGCTGAAAAATAGCCGGGAGCTGGGCCGGGGTGAGCGGCTGGCCCTGGGCGCGCTGGCGCTCAGCGATGACCTGATAAGCGATCCCGCCGCCAGCCACGCCATCCAGCAGGGCCATGACCATATCGCGCACCACGGTCGGGCCGATGGTGAGCGTGGGATCCTGCACCACCCGGATCGGGGCGCCGGCCCGGCCGGCCAAATAGTCGGCCGTGAAGCTGGCCGGGATCAGCACCGCCACGCCGATCGTCCGCGCATCCAGGGCCGCGCGCGCGGCCGCCGCGTCCGGGTAATCGGCGGCGCTGATCCAGGAGCGGACGCTCTCATCGAAGAACAAACTCCGCACGTTCCCGCCCAGGGTCGTCGTCAGGGGCGCGCCGGACGGCAGGACGTCGGCGTCCACCACCCCAACCTGAATCGGGTTCAGACGGACATCACCGCCCGCGCCGCCGCCGCCGCCGAAGGCGAAGTACATCAGGCCCGTGATCAACAGGGGCGCGGCCAGCGTCATCCCCACCAGAAACAGGTTGCGGGACGAGCGGACGAGGTCTTTGAGGGCGATATCGAGGATCAGCATGTCAGTCCCTCAGGGCGCGGCCGGTGAGATGCAGAAAGACCATCTCAAGATTCGGCTCCTGGATGTCCACGGCCGTGAGGCGCGCCTGGGCGGCGGCCGCCGCCTCGAACAGACACGGCAGGACGCGGTTAGAGTCGTCCACCAGGACGGTGGCGGTGTTGGCGTGTGAGTCGATCTGAGATACGCCTTCCACGGCCCGCCAGGCCGGGAGCAGGCCCGCGGCCGGGACGTTGAGCGTCAGGTCCAGGCGCGCCTGCCCGCCCACCAGCTTGATCAGCTCGGCGTGCGTGCCGGACGCGATAATGCGCCCCTGGTCCATGATGGCGATGTGGTGCGAGAGCTCGGCGGCTTCTTCCATATAGTGGGTGGTGTACAGCACCGTCATCCCCTGCCGGTTGAGCGCTTTGACGTTGTCCAAGATATGGCGCCGGGACTGCGGATCAATGCCAACGGTGGGCTCATCCATGATGATGACGGCCGGCTTGTGCAGCAGCGCGGCGCCAATGTTGACGCGCCGCTTCATGCCGCCGCTGAAGGTGCCAACGCGGTCCTTCTGCCGGTCCGCCAGGCCGATCATATCCAGCACTTCGTCCACCCGCGCGGCCAGCGGCCGGCCGCGCAGACCATACAGCTTCCCCCAGAAAATCAGGTTCTCGCGCGCGCTCATATCCAGGTAGAGGGCGATATCCTGCGGCACCACGCCCAGCGCGGCCTTGGCCGCCCGCGGGTCTTTCCGGATCGAGTGGCCCTGCAGACGGGCGTCGCCCTGGTCCGGGGCCAGCAGGCCGGCGAGCATGGCGATGGTGGTGGACTTGCCGGCGCCGTTCGGGCCGAGCAGGCTGAGCACCTCGCCTTGGGCGGCCGTGAAATCAACGCCGCGCACCGCCGGCCGGCCCCCAAACGCTTTGTGCAGGCCCAGGACTTCAATGGCATTCATGCTGATCTCCTGTGGGGGAAGGCGGCACCGTTGACGCGCGGGCGGCAGCCAGCCCCGTCCATTCCCCGTCATCAGTATACGGCTGGCCGGCCAGATCGCCGCCGGCGCCCAAAACCACGCTCACCCCGCCGGCGCGCGCACATGCCGCAGCAGCAGCAGCGCCGCCCCGAAGTTGAGCACCGTCAGGCCCAGGAACGGAAGCATGATTCCCAGGCTGTCCGGCACGCCGCGCAGGGCCATGTTGATGGCCATGGTGCTGACCGCCAACGCCATGGTCAAGCCCTTGAGGACGGCCACCGACGCCAGCAAGTACCCCCAGGCGCTGCGGCGCAGCAGCAAGATCCCGGCCAGGATCGCCAGCGGCGCGATCAGGCCCAGATCCATCGCCTGGATGACCAGGGTGGTGGTGTTCTCCAGGGCCGGCGTCCCGCCCTGCAGCAGCGGCGCCCCGATGCGGCCCAGCCACGCCAGACCCAGAAACCCGCCCACCGCGAACAGCGTGCCCGCGATCCAGCGGCGCGGCAGGCGCGGGGAGAAATGATCGGGCAGGCTGGGCAGATCGACGGCCAGCAGGCACAAGATGAAGGCGTACAGGCTCAGGGTGAAGGCGGCCACATACACCAGGAACAGCGCGTTGTAGGCCGTGAGCATGGACATGGACAGGTACGTGTACAAGAAGAAGCCGAGCGTGCCGGCCAGCAGCAGCCGGCCGCGCAGGGACCCGCGGAAGGCCAGCCACGCGGACAGCGCCAGCAGCGGCAGGCCCACGGTCAGGGTGACGAGGTCGTTGCCCTGCATTTGAGCGACGGTGCTGACCGTGTCGTAGTAGTACAGGCCGTGGCCGTTGAGCAGGACGGTCTCGCCGCGATGGTTGGTGTACGCGTACGGCACGCCCGGGGTCTCATAGAACAGGCCGGCCGCCGCCGCCGCCAGGGCCAGCAGAAAGATCAGGGGGATCAGCCACCGCAAGACGACTTGATGTTTCATGATGGCGCACCTAGGCCGGCACCGTCCGCGCCCAGGCCCGGATGGCGGTCCAATCGCGCTGGTCGGCGTCATGCGCCTTCATCGCCTGCGTGATCATCCGGTCCAGGAACGACATCTTGGCCAGCTCCAGCTTGCCGGCGAAGAAGACCTCGGAGGACGCCGGCATGATTTTGTGCACGCCGGCGAGGTAGGCCTGGCGCGCCTGGCGGCTGGCGTCATCGGCGCCCGTGTTGAGCATATGCACGGTGAAGAAAGCCGTGGGGAGGGCGCGCAGCGCCGGCGCGTTCCGTTCCACAAACTGGACGGCCTCGGGCAGCCACTGCCCCATCCGGATGGCGCTGCCGACGATCACGGCGCAATAGCCGGCCACGGACGTCACCGGGCCGGCCGGGCGCACGTCCGCGGTCAGGCCGCGCTGGACCAGCTCGTCGGCGATGGCCAGCGCGATCTCGCCTGTGGAGCCGCACTTGCTGGCGTAGGCGAT
>JAGOBN010000386.1 GCA_017999235.1 Anaerolineales bacterium
CGCCTGGCCACAGCCCAGGCCGAGATCCGCACGCCGGCCGGCGAGGTGCTGGCGGAAGCCGACCTGGTCCTGGCCAATGCCCCGGACGATTTGTTGCAGCTGAATGACGCTGACCGGCTGGGGTGGCGCGTTTATCCTGATCCGAATGCGCCGGCCTGATCTCCGGCGTCAGGCGTGGTGAGCTGCGCCGGCCTGAGACAAAGCGCTGGGCCGGTGAGTTGCGCCGCCACCCGCGCATGGTAAACTGATTCGTGCCTATGTCAGCTGGATTCACATACGCCGCGCTCGCCGAGGCCGAACGTCAGGGCCGGCCGGCCGCGCTGTGCACAGTCGTTTACACGCGGGGCAGCGTCCCCCGGCACGCCGGCAGCAAGATGCTGGTCTTTGCCGATGGACAGGTGGCCGGCACCATCGGCGGCGGCGAATTGGAAAGCCGCGTGACGCGCGCCGCCCTGGAAGTCCTGGCGGCCGGCGCGCCGCGGCTGATCCAGCATCAACTGGCGGACCCGCAGGCCGGCGATCCCGGCGTGTGCGGCGGAGAGATGCAGGTCTTTGTGGAACCGGTCCGGCCGCAGCCGGTGCTTTTGATCATCGGGGGCGGGCATGTGGGCCGCGCGCTGGTGACGGCCGGCAAGTGGCTGGGCTTTCGCGTGGTCCTCAGCGACGACCGGCCGGAGTTTGCCACCCCGGAATCCGCTCCGGGCGCCGATGAGTATCTGCCGATGGGGGCCGCCGACTTGGCCGGGGTTTTCCCCTTTCACCCCGAGACCTACATCGTCATGCCCACGCGCGGCGTGCCGCTGGACCTGGAAGCGCTGCCGCACTTGCTGGCCCGGCCGCATGCCTATTTGGGCGTCATCGGGTCACGCCGGCGCTGGGCCACCACGCTCGAGGCCTTGTTGGCGCGCGGCGTCACCCGCGCCCAGCTGGAGCACATTCATGCGCCGATGGGTTTGGAATTAAACGCCGAGACGCCCGAGGAAATCGCTATCAGCGTCCTGGCCGAGATTATCATGGTGCGGCGCGGCGGCACGGGGCAGCCCATGCGCTGGCCGGCCCCTGAACGTTAGCAAGCACGGGAGACGAATCGGATGTGGCAAACTTATCAGAGTGTCGCCGCGCTGGAGGACGCGCTGGCGCTGTTGGCGCGCTACCGCGAACAGGCGCGTGTGGTGGCCGGCGGCACCGATCTGCTGCTGGAGTTGGAACGCGGCCTGCGGCCTGGCGTGGAGGTATTGATTGATATCTCCCGGATCCCCGGGCTGGACGGCGTGCGCCTGGACGAGGCCGGCTGGATCCGCCTCGGCCCGCTCGTCACCCACAACCACTGCGCGGCCTCCAAGCTCCTCACCGAGCGGGCTTTGCCGCTGGCCCAAGCCTGCTGGGAAGTGGGCGCGCCGCAGATCCGCAACCGCGCCACCGTGGCCGGCAACGTCATCACCGGCTCGCCGGCCAATGACACCATCACCCCGCTGATGGCCCTGGACGCGGTGGTCACCCTGCGCTCTCAGCGCGGTGAGCGCGCCGTGCCGCTCCGCGAGTTCTATACCGGGGTGCGCCGTACCGTCCTGCAGCCGGATGAAATGCTGACCGAGATCGCGTTTCCGGCGCTGGCGCCTGGCGAACGCGGGCAGTTTCTTAAGCTGGGCTTGCGCCGCGCCCAGGCGATTGCCGTCGTCAATGCGGCCGTGGTGGTGCGGTCCGAGCCCACCGACGGCTTGCCGCTGGCGCAGCGGCCGCTGACGGGCGCGCGCATCGCCTTGGGCTCGGTGGCGCCCACCATCGTGCGCGCGCCGGCGGCCGAGGCCTTTTTGACCGGGCGCACCCTGACGCCGGACGTCATCGCCGAGGCCGGCCAGTTGGCCCGCTCGGCGGCGCATCCCATCGACGACGTGCGCGGCTCGGCCCGGTACCGGTCTGAGATGGTGGCGGTGCTGGTGCAGCGCGCCCTGCGCGCGCTGGCCGCGGGCGCGGAACGCGGCCGCCTGCCGGAGCGCCCGGTGCTGCTGGCCCCCGCGGCCCGGCCGGCGGCTGAGGCGCGCGGCGCCGCTTTCACCCACACGGCGGGGGCCTCCATCACCACGACCATTAACGGCCGGCCGCAGACGCTGAACGTCCAGGCCGGCCAGACCCTGCTGCAGCTGCTGCGCGACCCGCACGGCGCGGGCCTGGCGGGCACGAAAGAGGGCTGTGCGGAGGGGGAGTGCGGCGCGTGTACGGTCTGGCTGGATGGGGCGGCCGTGATGAGCTGCCTGGTTCCCGCCGCGCGCGCGCAAGGCGCTCAGATTGTCACGGTGGAGGGGCTGGGCCAGGCCGGCGCCCTGCACCCGCTGCAGCGGGCCTTCGTGGAGGCCGGCGCCGTGCAGTGCGGCTATTGCACGCCCGGCTTCCTGGTGGCCGGCGTCAAACTCCTGGAGGAGCGCCCGCGTCCCACCGCCGGCGAGATCGAGCAAGCCTTCAGCGGCAACCTGTGCCGCTGCACGGGTTATTACAAGATCATGGAAGCCGTCGCCCGGGCCAGCCAGAGCCCGGCGGCGGATTAGCCGCGGCCGTCCGAGCCGGCCACAGCCAGTTTCAGGAGGCGAGACGATGGGACGCTTAAACATGCGGCCGCGGGAAGCGGATCAACCAAAGAAAGAGCTGAACCCGCTGTGGCGCGGGGTGGGCTGTTTGCTGCTGGTCGTGGTCACGGTGGGCAGCTATTTCCTCGCCGACTGGGCCCTGGACGCCATCAACGCCGCCAACAGCGCCCAGCCCTTCCTGCCCGCCGGCCTGCGGGGCGGCATCCCGCGCCGCGACATGGTGCTCCTGGATTACAAAGTCCCGCCGGCGATGCGGATCGGCGATTTTGTCATGCCGCGCGTGATCGACCGGATCTATATCCACTTTGACCTGGTGGCGCTGGCGACGACATTCTTCTTTGTGATCCTGGGCTTCTCGCTGATCACGTTTGTCTGGGCGTTGTTCAACCGGCCCAAGCTGGGTCCCAAGGACGCGCCGCCCATTCACCGCCGCATCGACCGCACGAAAAACCGCTGATCTTTTCTTGAGAGCGCGCACCCGCTTATGATTGGACAATCCGCCCTCCGTCTCGATGCCGTCGCCAAGGTTACGGGCCAGGCCCAATATCCGGGCGATATTGATCTGCCGGGCCAGCTGTGGATGAAGATCCTGTTCGCTGGCCGGCCGCATGCCCGCCTCCGCCGCCTGGATACCGCGCGGGCCAAGGCCCTGCCCGGCGTGGTGGCGGTCTTCACCGCCGCGGATGTCCCCAACAATGAATACGGCCTGATCGTGCCGGACCAGCCGGTGCTGTGCGGGCCGGGATCTGCCAAGGCCGGCGCCGAGGTGGTGCGCTTTGTGGGCGACCAGGTGGCGCTGGTGGTGGCCGAGACCGAGGCCATCGCCGCCGCGGCGCGCCGGCTGATTGAAGTGGAATACGAGGACCTGCCCGTCATCACTGATCCGCGCGCGGCCATGCGGCCCGAAGCCGCGCCGGTGCTGCCCGGCCTGGAACGCAATATCTTCAAGCACTACCGCATCCGCAAGGGTGACAGCGCCGCGGCCTGGGCGGAGTGCGACGTCGTGATCGAGGGCGAGTACCACACCCCGTGGCAGGAGCACGCCTATCTCCAGCCGGAGGCCGGCCTGGGGTACATCGACGCTGAAGGCCGCGTGACGGTGGTGGTGGCCGGCCAGTGGGCGCACGAGGATCAGGAGCAGATCGCGCACGCGCTGGGTCTGCCGCTGGAGCAGGTGCGCGTGAAGTACGCGGCCATCGGCGGCGCGTTTGGCGGCCGGGAAGATATGTCGGTGCAGATCGTGCTGGCGCTGGCCGCCTGGCGGCTGCGCCGGCCGGTGAAGATCGTCTGGAGCCGGGAGGAATCCATCCTCGGCCACCACAAGCGCCACCCGTACATCATCACGGCCAAATGGGGGGCCAAGCGCGACGGGCGGCTGGTGGCGGCCGAGTGCGAGCTGATCTCGGACGCCGGCCCGTATCTGTACACCTCCGGCAAGGTGCTGGGCAATGCCGCGCTCATGGTCACCGGCCCGTACGAGATCCCGCACGTCAGCGTGGACGCGTACACCGTCGCCACCCACAACCTGCCCAGCGGCGCGTTCCGGGGCTTCGGCGGGCCGCAGGCGGCGTTCGCGGCCGAGATGCAGATGAATAAGCTGGCCGCCGCGCTGGGCTTGGACCCGGTGGCCGTGCGCCAGAAGAACCTGCTCACCGATCAGTCGCTCTGGTCGGTGGGGACGCGGGGGCCGGCCGGTGTGACCATCGACAAGGTGGTGGAGCGCTGCGCGGCGGAAGCGGAGTGGGGCCGGGCGCCGGCCGCGCCGGCCGCGCCGCATCTCAAGCGCGGGCGCGGTTTTGCCTGCGCGTTCAAGAATATCGGCTTTTCCTTTGGCGCGCCCGAGGCCTGCTGGGCCAAGGTGGAATTGCGCGGCCAGACGCGCATTGAAGCGGTGATTGTGTACCATGCCGGCGCGGATTGCGGCCAGGGCGCGCACACCGTCTTTGCTCAAATGGCCGCGCACGCGGCCGGCGTGCCGGTGGAGCGGGTCAGCGTGGTGGCCTCCGATACCGCCACCAGCGGCAACTCCGGCAGCACCTCCGCCTCGCGCCTGAGCTACATGGCCGGCAACGCCATCCAGGGCGCGGCCGAGGCGGCGCTGGCGCGCTGGCGCGCGGAAGAACGGCCGGCCCAGGCCGAGTACGTCTATCGGCCGGCCAAGACCACCATGTTTGACCCGGAGACCGGCTACTGCGACCCGAACTTCGCCTATGG
>JAGOBN010000387.1 GCA_017999235.1 Anaerolineales bacterium
CGGGTTAACGCTGGGCTTTGGCCTGGGGGTGGTGGGCGCCCTGCTGGTGGGCGGCGCGGTGGCGGCGCATACCTTTCCGCTCTTCCTGGCGGGTATTTTTATCGTTGGCGCTTCGCGCGGCTTCACTGACTTGAGCCGCTATGCCGCCGCGGAGATGCATCCGGTGGCTGAGCGCGGGCGCGCCATCAGCCTGGTGGTCCTGGGCGGAACCGTCGGCGCGGTCGCCGGCCCCGCGCTGGTGGGGCCGGCCGGCCAGGCGGCGCAGGCCTTCGGGCTCGATCAGCTGGCCGGGCCGTGGTTTAGCAGCGCCGGGCTGTTTCTGGTGGTGGGGCTGGTGCTGGCCGTTTTTCTGCGGCCGGACCCCAGCCAGCTCGCCCGGCAGATCGGCGCCCCGGCGGACGGGCCGGCCGATTTGCCGGCGGCGGCCCCGCTCAGGGCGTGGGGCCATTTGCTGCGTGAGCCCCGGGTGCTCACCGCCCTCAGCTCTTTGGTGCTGGGGCAGATGGTGATGGTCATGCTGATGTCGATGACGGCCCTGCACATGCGCGGGCATCAGCACTCGCTCACCGATATCTCCCTGGTCATCGCCTCCCACACGCTGGGCATGTATGGGCCGGCCGTGATCAGCGGCCGGCTGGTGGACCACTGGGGGCGGGCGCCCGTCATCACCCTGGGCGCGCTCCTGCTGGTGGCGGCGTGTGTGCTGGCGCCGCTGTCCCCGGACGTGGTGCCGATCGGGTTCGCGCTCTTCCTGCTGGGGCTGGGCTGGAACTTCTGTTACGTGGCCGGCGCCACCCTGCTGACCGATGTGCTGACGCCGGCGGAGCGCAGCCGCGGACAGGGGACCACGGATTTATTGATCAACCTGGCTTCGGCCGGCGGGAGCCTGGGGAGCGGCGTGTTGTTCGCGTCGCTCGGTTACGGGCTGATCGCGGCGCTGGGGCTGGGCTTGTCGTTGGTGCCGCTGGCGCTGGCCGCCGCCCTCTGGCTGCGCCGTCCGGCTGTGCTGACGGCCTCCTAAGTCTCATCAGCGGAGACCGTATGCCCCCTCACACGCTTGTCATTGGCGGCGGAATGTACGGTGTTACGGCGGCCCTGGCGCTGCGAGCGCGCGGGCAGGCGGTGACGCTCTTTGATCCCGGCCCTCTGCCGCATCCTCAAGCCGCGTCCACCGACATCAGCAAGGTGCTGCGTCCGGATTATGGCTCGGACGAAGCCTACACCGTCTGGATGGAGCAGGCCCTGGCCGGCTGGCAGCGCTGGCAGGCGCGCTGGCCGGAGCCGGTCGTCCATTGGACCGGCGCGCTCTATCCCAGCCGGACGCCGTGGCAGGCGGGCAAATACGAATACGAGAGCTTTCAGGTTCTGCAGCGGCGCGGTTTCGCGCCGGAGCGCCTGGACGCGGCCGGCCTGGCGGCCCGGTTTCCGGCCTGGCGCGCCGCGGGTTTTGTGGACGGCTACTACAACCCGCGCGCCGGCTACGCCGAGAGCGGGCGCGTCATGGGTTATTTGCTGGCCGAGGCGCAAGCTGCCGGCGTCCGCTTGGCCGCCGGCCAAGCCGTGACGCGCCTGCATGAGACGGACGGGCGGGTGGCCGGCGTGGTGCTGGCGGATGGCCGCACCGTGCTGGGTGATTACGTGGTGGTGGCGGCCGGCGCCTGGACCCACCACCTGCTGCCGGAGTTGCGCCGCGCCTTGCGTTCCAGCGGCATGCCGGTCTTTCACCTGCGGCCGGCGGAGCCGGATCTATTCCGGCCCGAGCGGTTCCCGGTCTTTGGCGCGGATGTCACCGTGACCGGCTACTACGGCTTCCCGCTGAACCGCGATGGCGTGGTGAAGATCGCGCACCACGGCGCGGGGCGCGTGCTCCACCCGGATGATCCCGCGCGCGCCGTGGACGCGGCCGAGACCGAGCACTTGCGCGTTTTTCTGCGCGGCTATTTGCCGGACCTGGCGGACGCGCCCATCGTCTTCACCCGGCGCTGTTTCTACAGCGACACCTGGGACGGACATCTGTGGATCGCGCCCGATCCTGACCGGCCCGGGCTGGTGGTGGCGGCCGGCGATTCCGGCCACGCCTTCAAGTTTGCGCCCGTGCTGGGGGACGCCATCGCCGACGCGCTGGAGGGCCGGCCGCATCCGCTGTTGCCGCTTTTCCGCTGGCGGCCGGAGCTGACGGGCGCGGCCGGGCAGGAGGCCTCGCGCCAGCAAGCCTGAGGTTGGGTTACAATGCCCCGTGCATGGCCCATCTATTGCTGGTGGATGATGACGATGTTCTGCGCCGCATTTTGGGGCGGCTGTTGAGTCAAACCGGCCACACCGTGGTGGAGGCCGAGGATGGCGCCGGCGCGCTGGCCGGCGCGGCGCGCGAGGCTTTTGACGCCATCCTGCTGGACGTGATGATGCCGGACATGGACGGTTACGCGCTGACACGCCGGCTGCGGGAGCGGCCCGAGACCCAGGCCACGCCGATCCTGCTTTATACCGCCAGCCTGCGCGGGCCGGACCCCGCCTTGGCCCAGGCGGCCGGCGCCGACGCCTACCTGATGAAAACCACCAACCCGGTCCGGCTCAACGCCCAGATTGAGGCGGCGCTGGCCGCGGCCGCGCCGCGAAGGAAGCAAGCCCACCATGACTGACTCCGTCCGTCTGTTGATCGTCGAGGACAACGAAGAGATCGCCGAGATGCTGGTGCTCTTCCTGGGCGCGCGCGGCTACAAAGTGACGCTGGCGCCGGACGGCGCCGCGGCCGAGCAGAGCGTGCGGGACGGCCTGCCCAACTTGCTGCTGCTGGATGTGGGCCTGCCCGACACCGATGGGTATACGCTGCTGACCCGCTTCCGGCACAGCGCCCGCACCCGCTATATCCCCGCCATCTTTCTGACCCAGCGCAACAAAAAGGCCGATAAGCTCTCGGGTCTGCAGCTGGGCGCCGACGACTACATCACCAAGCCCTTTGACCTGGAAGAGCTGTTCCTGCGCGTCCAGAATGCCGTTCAGCGCGCCCAGCGCGAGAGCCTGAACGACCCGCGCACTGGCCTGCCCACCGGCCGCGTGGCGCGGGAAGAGATCGACGGCGCGCGCGGCCGGCCGGGCCGCGCGATCCTGGAATTTCGCCTGCGCGGCCTGGATGTCTTCCGCGACCACTATGGCGTCTTGGCGGCCGCGGATTTGCTGCGCTATACGGCCCTGGTGCTGAACGGGCTGCTCAACCAGTACGGCACGCCGGATGATTTTCTGGGGCTGCCGGCCGAGGAGACCTTCGCCGTGGTGTGCGCGGCGGACAAGGCGGAGGCGTATCAGCGCGCGGTCCTCGAGCAATTCAACCGCGACGCCGCGCAGCATTACGCGCTGGGCGAACGGGTGGGCGCGGATCAAGTGCGCGTCAAGCAGCCGGACGGCCGGGAGGCGCTGCTGCCCATCGTGCGGCTGGACCCGGCGCGCCGGCAATAAAAAACTTGCCCCAAAGGGCCGGCGGCATGGTAAAATCCAGCCTGTCGCCCCTATCGTCTAGTGGACCAGGACGCGGCCCTTTCAAGGCCAAAGCTGGGGTTCGAATCCCCATAGGGGCATCTGCTCAATTCCGCGTCAGGCCGCCGGCCGCCGGAAAATAAAAAGGATCGGTCCTTGACCGGTCCTTTTTTTTTGCTATTCATCGCACCCGGTCAGCCAGTGCCGGTTGTCGCGGGTGATGAAATTGTCGGCCTCGGGCGGGCCGTCCGTGCCGGATTCATAAAAGTGCAGGGGCGGCGCCTGCGGTGATTCCCAGCCCAGCAAGATCGGGTCTGTGATCCGCCAGGCCATCTCGATCTCATCGCCGCGCGTGAAGAGCGAGGGATCGCCATTCAATGCATCCAGCAGCAGCCGCTCATAGGCATCCGGCAGCGCCCCGTCCCCGAACGAGTCCCGGAAATGAAAATCCATGTCCACGGTGCGGGTGTCCTGCGTGGATTCCGGCACCTTGGCTTCAAAACGCAGGTGGATGCCCTCGTCCGGCTGGATGCAGATGGAGAGCACGTTGCTGCTCATGCGGTGGCCGGGCGGGAAGTTGAACAACACGTGCGGCGGGCGCCGGAACTGCACATTGACCACCGTGCGCTTTTTGCTCATGGCTTTGCCGGAGCGCAGATAAAACGGCACGCCCTGCCAGCGCCAGTTATCCACGTGCAGGCGCACGGCCGCGTAGGTGGGGGTTTGGGAGTTGAGCGCCACGCCGGCGGCGTCCCGGTACTTGCGGTACTGGGCGCGCACCGATTCCTGCGCGGCCGCCTCGCGCGTGATCGGGCGGATGGCGGCCAGCACCTTCACTTTTTCATTCCGCACGGCGTCGGCGTTGAAGGACGAGGGCGGCTCCATGGCAATCAGCGTCAAGAGCTGCAGCAGGTGATTCTGGAACATATCGCGCAGGACGCCGGCCTGGTCGTAGTAGCCGGCGCGGTGGCCCACGTCCACGTTCTCGGCCACCGTGATCTGCACGCTGTAGACATAGTTGCGGTTCCAGATCGGCTCGAAGATGGTGTTGGCGAACCGGAAGAACAGGATGTTCTGGGCCGTTTCCTTGCCTAGATAATGGTCAATGCGGTAGACCTGGTTTTCCCGAAACGCGGCATGCACATCCCGGTTGAGGGCCTGGGCGGAGGCCAGATCGCGGCCGAAGGGTTTTTCTACCACCAGGCGCCGATAGCCCCCGTCCCTTTCCTCCGCCAGGCCGGCCGCGCCCAAATAGCCGGCGATGGCGCTGTAATACTCCGGGCCGGTGGCCAGGTAATACAGGCGGTTGGTGGCCGCCC
>JAGOBN010000388.1 GCA_017999235.1 Anaerolineales bacterium
CGCCGCTAGCCATTGTCGTGGCGACCACGAACACGCCCTACGCGGTCTCGGACGCCAGCCGCGCCATCCAGTCTATGCTGCTCACAGCCTGGACCGACGGCCTGGGCTCGAATTGGGTGGGTTTTTCCGGTGGCTTGGATAATCTCAAGCCGCTGCTCGGCATCCCGGCGGAGGTGGACATTCTGGCCGTTCTGCCGTTTGGCTATCCCCAGGACGCGGTGGCCGGCCAGGGCAAGAAGAAGCGCAAAGCGCTCGCCGAGATTGCGCATCGCGAGCGCTGGGGGCAGCCGTTGGAATAGATCCCGACCCTGATCCTGGCGAGGCGCCATGACTACCGTAACCCCTGACGAGGCAGCGAAATTCTTCCGGCTGATGTGGGAAGTGCAGTTCTACGTCAATCAACGGCTGAAGGTCGTGCGCGGCCCCAGGTCTGTCGAGGCCTACACCAAGCTGAGCAGTCAGAAGAAATACAAGGTTCGCACCGCGCTATACCAGCATCCCGAACTCCTGGAGGCTTTTGTAGCCGAGAACCCGGCCGGCCTGACCCCGGACGATTTGGGCATCGTGGCGGCGTGGAAACAGGCGGTGGTCGGGAAATTCTATATCGACCGCTTCCTCAAACGCTACACGCTCTTTATTTCGGCCGACCCAGATGAGCGCGTGTATGGCGTGCTGAGCCTGTATGAACCCCTGGAAGAGGTTGCCCCGGACTGGCCGCTGCCTATCTACGTCGAGGCGGTGCTGCTGCCTTTCAAAGGCCGCATCGTTTACGACGGCGTGTTGCTGCCCTATTCGATCACGTTTGGGGCCGGTATCCGGGGTGACCTAAACGAGATCTATCAGCGCGCCAAGCGGGCGGGGAAGATCATCGAGTCCCTGGAGCCCAGCTCAACTCGGGCCAAAACTGCCAAGGTCAAGAAGCCGGCCCGCGATTGGGGCCCGGTATTGGACGATCTGGCGGCGAAAGCAGAGGCACTCCGGCCGGCCGATAGCCCGGTCCAGACGCGCGCGTTTGGGGTGCTTAAAGTCAGCGCGCGGTTGGCCCAGGCGGCGGCCCATGCTCCTAAAGACGCGGAGGCCATTGAGCAGCTGGCCCGCCGGGTGGTGACGGCTTTGCGCCATCTGGAGACAACCCTGGACCGTGAGCGCTGGGCCTGACCACCTGGTAGAGACTTCCTCTTCTGGCCAGGGGATGGTGAAACAACTGCCCTGGCCCGGCTCGCTCATCATCGCCGCCTGGCTGCCATGCATTTCCACCAGCGCCTTGACCAGCGCCAGGCCCAAGCCCTCCACCGCGCGGCCGCCGAGTGGCTGGCGGCGGACACGCTGCGCGCCGCCCTGCGGGGAGTGACGGTGACGACCTCGCCTGATCTCACGCGCCAGTGGCACGAAGGGGTACTAGCGTGATACGGCCGTGGGGCGAGCCGTCAGTGGGTGGGCGGCCGCCGGCCAAGCCGGCAAGCCAGCGTGAGTCACGACCGCCGGCTGGCTGTTCAGGCCGCCCAACATCGCAGCTGTATCCAGCCCCGGCACCCCGCTGCCGCCCAGGTCGGTCACGCGAAAGTTGTCGAACCGCGCATCGGCGGCCGGCACATCGTCATAGGAGCTGACCATGACTCCGGCCTGGGTCAAGCCCCAGACCGGCCCTGTGGGCCAGAACCCCACCACGATGGTGTTGACCTGGAGAGTGATCAGGCCGCCGTTCCAAGACACCTTGAGATAATTACCGGCCGTGCCCCTCTGGATGACCGCCGTCGCCGTGGGAGCTGCCAGCCGCGTGAAGCCGCCGTTGTCGTGCCGGTACAGCCGATACATCTGGTAGTCGGTGTTGATGTCGAAGATGTAATACTGGCTGAAATCGCTGTTCATGCCAAACAGGAGGCCATAACTGCTGCCGGGGGTGTCGACCCAGCGGGCGTCGGTTTCCACGACGTAGTTTTGGCGGGCGCACGTCGGAGCGTGGTAAAGGAACGAATAGCCGCTCTGCTTGCTCAAGATCCGATATTCATTGTCTAGGTATTCGGAGCGGGCAAAGTCGTCTTCGTCAATCGACCAGCCGCTCGTCGGATTGCTGAAATCATCGAAGAAGTTGGGCGGGCAATACTGGTTGGCACACAACGGAATGTAGGTGTAGGCCGAGGCGTCAATCGGCAGGTCCACCGTGGTGGTCCGCCCGTCCCAGGCGCTGACCACCATATTGGTGTGTATCCCGTCATCGCCGGCGAGACTCACATACCGCCCTCTAGCGGCTTGCACAGCCGGCGGGGCGGAGAGGGCCACGGCCAGGCCGCTCACCCCGATAATGATCGTCAGCCAAACCAGAAGGCGTACGTGACGCAACATGAAGTAAGTCCCCATTTCCGCGTTGGTGTGTTGTGAGTGAGGCGGCGCTCAGCCTGCCCGGATTGGGTCACGGTGGCCATCCAGCGCGGCGGCGGATATAGTCTGGACCCCCTCGCGCAAGTCCTGTCTGATGGAGTCTGTGTAGCGGAAAAGCTGAGCGACCCTTACAGTGAGCCGGCCCGGCGGGAAAGCCAACTTGCTTTTGTAACAAGTTGCCGATGCTTTTTGTAACCTGTTGCCGCCCGCCCCGGGTCCGGGTCTAGGACACTGTTTCTTAATGACCAACCCTGTTCGGCCTGCCTGCACCTGGGCTGCGCCCAGGCGCGGCACAGGTGAGCCTGTCGAAGGCCAAGTGATTCTACATAACGCCGCCCTTCGACCGCAGCCCTGCGGGCGGCGCTCAGAGCGAACGGCTTTAGGAAACGCTCTTTTAGCGCAATGCGGGCGGCAACAGAGATGTGCGACCTGGTGGCTTCGGAATATGTACTCTAGCGGAGCGGTGCAAGTGCCGGCCGAAGCGCGACTTCACAAGGTCGAATTGACACGAACTTATCCCATCGTCTTCCGATAGCTCGGAAATTCCTTCACCACGCGAAAGCCCAGGCTGGTATAGAGATCGCGGGCGCGGGTGCGGAACTCCGCGCCGGTGGTCAGGCGGATGACCGCCAGGCCGCGCGATCGCAGATCGATCAGGGCTTGCGTCAGCAGGGCCCGCGCCAACCCTTGGCGCCGCCAGGCGGGGCGGACGCTGACTTCGTCAATCACGGCGCGGTCAACGACCCCGCCCCCCCGCAGGATTAATGGCAGCACCTGCCCAGCGACTTGCTGCTCATGCCAGGCGATCTTCCAGAGCGCCCGGTCATGGATGGGATGGCTGTACCACTCGGCCTGTCCCGCGACTTCCGAATGCGTATTGCGAAAGCGGTCACCCGGGAATTCGCCTCGGTACGCTTCGGCAATGCTCTCGGCAATCGGCAGGATGTGTTCCGGCAGAGCCGGGCGCAGCTCGATCCCCGCTGGGAGCAGATACTCCCGGATTGTGGCTGACGGGTCGAGCTCCATTTCAAGCTCGGTGTTTCCAACCGTATAGCCTGCCTGGAGCAGCCAGTCGGCCAATTCAGGTTCGGTGCTGCTGGCCACGCCGGCCAATTCCAGTGGCTCGCCGGGGTGCTCGACAGCCACCAGCCGGCTGGCCTCGTTCTCGCCCCAGCGCAGCAGGGCTTGGCCGATTGGATGGCCGCGCCATTCGGGCAAGACCCACACGCGAGTTAGATAAACCCAGCGGCCATCGGCCTCGTGCCAGCTCTCAATCACACTGCAGCCCACGACCTGCCCGCCGACCTCGGCCACCAGCCAGTGGTCGAGGCACTGCTCTGCCTCGGCCTGGACCAGGGCCGAACGCATGACCTCTGCAGTGGGCAGGCCCTGGTTGCCCACAATGGAAAGCGGGTCAACGGCGTCGCGCGCGGCCCGGCGGGCATGGAGGGCGGCCAGCGCGTCCGCGTCTCGATCGCTGGCCGGCCGGCGGAAAGACAGCTTATCAACCGCGGGCAGATACGGGAGATGGATCGGGGTGGTTTCCATCACGTTTCCCTTCTCAAGCCACTTTGCAATTCACGCTTCTTCAAGCGCGCATTATAGGATTATTTGCGTTGGCCAATGTCACTATCTGAAGGCGGCATACCAACTCAGGCGAATCGCTATTTCGGGATACCCGTAATTGAGAAAGGAATTTCGGGTATCTCATTTTCGAGAAGCAACGCATGTCTTGTTGGCAGCGGCGCTTGCCAGGGCTGATTTGCGCTGAAGTTATGGGCGATTATCGGCGGTTTATTCGCCGCACATTACGGGCACCCCGGATATAAGACCTCACCGTTGTTGGCAGCTTGAGATTTGCTTGAGTTTCGCTTGAGAATCACACGAAAGACAATGGCGCCGCCACCCTCGGCTGTTTTCGTCCGCTTTTCGTTGCTTTTTCGTCCCCCCGGATCTCGTTTCAACTTACTCTGCCCACGACATATGGACCCTGCCGCTCCGCGTTCTATGGGTCCCATTTCGCGCTGACGCTCCTTGTTGGGCGTCATTCGTTCACCGGGGATGAGCGCCGGGTTTCTGTTCGTGCAGCCGCGAGCATCCCACCCCTGGTCCAGAGCGCCGAACGTCTGGCGCCGTGAGCCTGGCCGGTCTCATAGAGACTTACTGGCCCCGCCGCGACGGCGAAGCGTCGCCTGGCTGGCCCCCGCGTCCGGGCCGGCCGGAAGTCCGGAACTAAAGACGGACGCGGTTACCGGGCCAACCGCCCGGGCTGCGTGAGCAGTCAAACAGGGATACGCCGGCGGGCGCTTTTTTAGACCAGCGCCACCCACCTAAACAGATCACGCGGAAACCGGCCGGCGGGACAGGCCCGTCCCCCCGGCTTCTCGACTGAAAGGAGTTGGATGT
>JAGOBN010000389.1 GCA_017999235.1 Anaerolineales bacterium
GGGGTTTGTCGGCCGGCCGGAGATCGAGCCCATTGCCCAAGAAGCCCGCGCCCGCCTGGAGCGGGTGGCGGCCGCGCTGCAGGAGTAAACGGCCATGCCCATTTTTGAGTTTGAATGCTCCAGTTGCCACGACCAGTTTGACGAATTAGTCCGCAATGCCGAGGCCGTCAAGGACGTCACGTGTCCGCTGTGCGGCAGCCGCCGGGTCAAAAAGAAACTCTCGACCTTCGCGTCTAAAATCAGCGGCGGCGCGGCCGGCCAGGCCGGCAGCGGCCCGGCGTGTGCGCCGGGCGGCACCTGAGGGCTGCGCTCTTAGGGTTCCGTCAGGGACCCTGGATCGGCCGGCGGCCGGTCAGCCGCGACGTATACTAACCGCTTTCTAGAGAGGTCAATCGCATGAGCAACTCCAAAGCCGCGCGGCGCGCGGCATCCCCCCAGAAATCTGGCCGGTCGGTTTGGATGTGGGCGGGCCTGGCCGTCGTCGCGGTGGTGACGGCTGTGGTCATGGCCAATTTGCGGCCCGGCGCCGGGGGGCTGCCCCAGGAGATTTCGGTGGCTGAGGCCAAGACGCAGCGCGACGCCGGCGCCTTCATGCTGGATGTGCGCGAGCCCAGCGAGTGGAACGAGTTCCACATGCCGGACGCCACCCTGATCCCGCTGGGCCAGCTGTCCAGCCGGGTTGCTGAACTGCCCAAGGATCAGCCGATTGTGGTGGTCTGCCGGTCCGGCAACCGCAGCCAGGAGGGGCGCGATGTCCTGCTGCGGGCCGGCTTTACACAGGTCACCAGCATGGCCGGCGGCATGAACGAATGGCGCGCGGCCGGCTACCCGGTCGCGGCCGGGCCGTAGGCCGACGCCGGGCGCTTAAACAAAAAAACGTCGGGGCGGCTCAACGCCCCGACGTTTTTATTATGGCTTCAAACCGTCATCGTCCAGCCGTAGGGGTCTGGCGCGCGGCCGTACTGGATATCGGTCAGGGCCGTGTACAGGCGCTGGGCCACCGGGCCGGCCTCGTTGTTGTGGATCACATGCTCCTGGGCTTGATAGCCGAGCTTGCCCACCGGCGCGATCACGGCCGCGGTCCCCATGCCGAAGACCTCGGTGATCTGGCCGCTCGCCAAATCCGCCAGCACGGTGTTGATGTCCAGGCGTTCTTCGCTGATGGGGAAGCCCAGATCCGGGGCCAGCTTGAGCACCGAATCGCGCGTGATGCCGGCCAGGATGCTGCCGGTCAGGGCCGGCGTGCGGATCTGCCGGCCTTCGTAGACGAAAGCGATGTTCATGGCGCCCACTTCTTCAATGTAGCGCCGCTCGGCCGCATCCAGCCACAGCACTTGCTGATAGCCCTTGCGGCCGGCCTGCTCACTCACGAACAGGCTGGCGGCGTAATTGCCGCCGGTTTTGGCGGCGCCGGTGCCGCCCCGCGCCGCCCGCACGTGCTCGCTCTCCACGTACACCGACACCGGTTTGAAGCCGGTGGGGAAGTACGGGCCGACCGGGCTGAGGATGATGTAATGCAGATAGCTCTGGCTGGCATGCACGCCCAGCGCCGCGTCGGTGGCGATCATGACCGGCCGGATGTACAGCGACGCGCCCGCCTGCTGGGGGACCCATTCCTGCTCCAATTGCACCAGCGTGGCGATGGCTTCCACGTGTGATTCGGGGTCCACCTGCGGCATGGCCATGCGCGCGGCCGAAGCGTTGAAGCGCTTGGCGTTCTCCCAGGGCCGGAAAAGGTTGATCTTGCCATCGGGCCGGCGGTAGGCTTTGGTGCCTTCAAAGATCTCCTGCGCGTAATGCAGGACCGCCGCGGACGGATCTAGCGTTAAAGCGTGGTACGGGCCGATCACGGCGTCGTGCCAGCCTTGGCCTGCCGAATACTGCTGGGTGTACATCCGATTGGTGAAGTGTTTGCCGAAGCCCAATTCCGCCGGGAAGGGCTTGTGGTCGGCCGGGGTCAGCGCTTCGATCTTGATGTTTGACATGAGCGATCCCTGTTGAAACTAGCAGGTCCCGATTCTACCCACACCGATCCCGCTGTAGTCCGCCCGAACTCGCCCCCGAGTCTTTTTGGACGGCCGGCGGGTCATTCGTGTTATTCGTGGCCCAGAGCCTGGGTCTTGTTGCTAAACCGAATCCAGCACGGCGCCGAAGGTTTTGACGATCAGGTCGATCTCGTCTTCCGCGATGATCAGCGGCGGCGCGAAGGCCAGTGTGGCGGCGCCCACGGCCCGGGACCGCACACCGCGCTGGAGCAGGGCGTTGTAGACCTTGGCGGCCAGGTCCGCATCCGGCGCGCGCGTCGCGTGGTCCTTCACCAATTCCACCCCGCACAGCAGGCCGCGCCCGCGCACCTCGCCCACGGCTTTGAACTCTTTCAAGGTCTCGAGGCCGGCGCGCAGGCGTTCGCCCATCACCTTGGACCGCTCCGGCAGGGCCTCGCGTTCCATGATATCGATGTTTTTCAAGCCCACCGCGCAGGCCGCGGCATGGCCGGAATACGTGAAGCCGTGCATCCAGGTCTCGGCCTCCGGCGCGTTCCAGATCGCGTCGCGGATCGCGTCCGAGAGCATGACGCCGCCCAGCGGCAAGTACCCGCTGGTGATGCCTTTGGCGAAGGTCAGCATATCCGGGCGCAGATCCCAGTGGTGGCTGCCAAACCAGGTGCCCGTGCGCCCAAAACCGGTGATGACCTCATCCGTGATCAGCAGAACTTCGTATTTGTCACAAATGGCGCGCACCAGCGGGAAGTAATCGTCCGGCGGCACGATGACGCCGCCCACGCCCTGGATGGGCTCGGCGATAAAGGCGGCCACGGTCTCCGGCCCCTCGCGCAGGATGGCTTCTTCCAAGGCGCGGGCCGCGGCTTGGCCCACGGTCTCGTCCGGGCGGCGGTCGCCTTCATACCGGTAAGGGTTGGGGGCGGGGATGTGGGAGAAGCCCGGCAGCGCCGGCCCAAACATCTTGTGGTAGCGCTCAATGCCGGTGGCGAACGTGGTCGCCAGGGTGATGCCGTGGTAGGCCAGCCGGCGGGCGATGACCTTGAACTTCTCCGGTTTGCCCATCCGCTTCCAGTAGTAGCGCGCGGTCTTGAAGGCTGAGTCGTTGGCCTCTGAGCCGCCGCTGGCGAAGAAGATGGTGTTCAGCGTAGGGTGCGCGCGGCCGGCCAGGCGGTACGCCAATTCGGCGGCCGGCACCGTGGTCATGCCCACGAAGTTGGACGTGAAGGCCACCTTGAGCATCTGGTCGCGGGCCGCCTCCGCCAGTTCCGCGCGGCCGTAGCCGATGTTGACGTTCCACAGGCCGGCCAGGCCGTCCAACACTTTGCGGCCGTCGGTGGTGTGCAGCCAGACGCCGTCTGCGTGCTCAACCACCAGCGGATCGGTATGCTTATTCGGGTGATGAAGGGGGTGGATCTGATGGCGGTCGTGCGCCACCACAGTCCCATGCTCAGGGGATACGGGCATGCCGGCGTCCTTTCCAGGTAGGCGGGATATCGTACAATGGCGGGGCGTTGGGTCTCCCGCGCCGCCCATCTTACTCTATAACCAGGACTTTTGGCATGTCAGAACCGGTCATGTTCGCGTCGCACGCGCTCCGTTGTCCGACCTTTAGCGCGGCGGAGGCGCGGGCGCTGGTGGCCGACCACTACGGCTTCCCGCCGGCCGCGCTCAAGCCGCTCGCCAGCTTCCAGGATCAGAATTTCCGCGTGACGGACGCCGCCGGCCGGCAGTTTGTGCTGAAGATCGCCAACGCGCACGAGACCCGCGCCACGCTCGATCTGCAGAACCAGGCCATGGCGCATGTGGCCGCCCGCGCGCCGGACTTCCCCACGCCGCGCGTGGTGCCGGCCCGGGACGGCGCCGGCCTCATCCCGGCCGAGCATGCCGGCGAGCGCCACTGGGTGCGCCTGCTCAGCTATTTGCCGGGCCAGACACTAGTGGACACGCCCTATCTCTCACCCGGCTGGCTGGATGAGATCGGCGCGACGGTGGGCCGGCTGACCGCGCACCTGGCGGACTTCACGCATCCGGCCGCCGACCGTGTCCTGCAGTGGGATCTGCGCCAGGCGAAAAACGTGGTGACCGCTTTTCTGCCCTATGTGGCGGACCGCGGCCGGCGCGCGCTGGTGGAACGCGGCCTGGCCGAGTTTGAAGCGGCGGCCGAGCCGCGCCTGGCGGAACTGCGGCAGAGCGTCATCCACGGCGACCTGGTGGATTACAACCTGCTGGTGGGGCGGGGGCCGGCCGGCCAGCAAGTGGTGAGCGGGCTGATCGATTTTGGCGATACGGTGCGCTCGTACACCATCGGTGAGCTGGCGGTGCTGCTGGCCACCATCATGGCCCACGCGCCGGCCGCGCCCGTGGCCGCCGCCGCCCGCGTGGTGGCGGCCTATCACGCGGCCTTCCCGCTGACCGAGACCGAACTGGCCGTGCTCTTCCCGCTGATTGTCTTGCGGGTGTGCGCCACCACCACCAGCGCCGCCCAGCAGGCCGCGCTGGAGCCGGAGAACGCGTACGTGCAGGCGTTCGCGGCGGCGGAGTGGCCGGCCCTGGAATTGCTGGCCGGCCTCTCGCCCGTGCTGGCGCAGGCGGCTTTCCGGCACGCTTGCGGCTTGGAGCCCCACCCGCGCCGCGCGGCGGTGGAAGCCTGGCTGCGCGCCCACGGCTCGGAATTCGGCCGGCCGCTCAACCGGGAACTGCCCGCCGGCGAGGTGACGGTGCTCGATTTCAGCGTCAGCTCGGAGGAGTTGCCGGCTGGCAGTTGGGAGCAGCGCGGCGC
>JAGOBN010000390.1 GCA_017999235.1 Anaerolineales bacterium
TGCGCTACTCGGCCAAGCCGGTGGTGACCGCGCCCTTTGGCCGGACGCTGGCGGGGGGGTGTGAGGTGGCCCTGGCCGGCGCGCGGATGGTGGCCGCGGCCGAGACCTATCTGGGTTTGGTGGAATTCGGCGTCGGCCTGATCCCGGCTGGCGGCGGCTGCAAGGAACTGCTGCGCCGGCTGGTGACCCCGCATGTGGCTGAAGGCGCCCATCTGCTGCCGCACCTCCAGCGCGCGTTTGAGACCATCGGTTTTGCCCAGGTGAGCGAGAGCGCGCACCACGCCCGCGCGCTGGGCTTCCTGGCCGGCGCGGACCGCATTGTGCTGAACGACCTGGAACTGATCGGCGCCGCCAAGCAGGAAGTGCTGCGGCTGGCGGCCGAGGGCTACCACCCGCCGGCGCGCGAGCGCGTGGTCTACGCCCTGGGCGCGCGCGGAAAGGCCGCGCTGCTGGCCGGCATCCACACCCTGCGCTGGGCCAAACGCATCAGCGCGCATGACCAGTTGATCGCGCAGAAGCTGGCGCATGTGCTGAGCGGGGGCGACCTCTCGGCGCCGGCCTGGGTGCCGGAGCACTATCTGCTGGAGCTGGAGCGGGAGGCGTTCATGTCCCTGCTGGGCGAGGCCAAGACCCAGGCCCGCATCGCGCACATGCTGCAGACCGGCAAGCCGCTGCGGAATTAGAAGCTCAGCCGGCCGGGCATAGACCCAAACCGGCCACAGAGCCGCCGAGACACGGAGAACACCCTGTGGCTCTGTGTCTTTGTGGCCCACCCTGTGCAACCATCCTGGAAAATCGGGAGACTCACTATGCGAGAAGCCGTTATCGTCAGCGGAGCCCGCACGGCCGTGGGCAAAGCGCCGCGCGGCAGCCTGCGGACCACGCGCCCAGATGATCTGGCCGCCGTCGCCATCCAGGCCGTGCTGGCGCGCACGCCCGGCCTGGACCCGGCCGAGATCGACGACGTCATCCTGGGCTGCGCCATGCCCGAGGCCGAACAAGGCATGAACGTCGGGCGGATCGCGGCCCTCAAGGCCGGCCTGCCGCATACCGTGCCGGGGCAGACCGTCAACCGTTTCTGCTCCTCGGGCCTGCAGACCATCGCCCTGGCCGCCCAGCAGATCATGACCGGGATGGGTGAGGTAGTGGTGGCCGGCGGCGCCGAGAGCATGAGCCTGGTGCCGATGAGCGGTCACGTCTTCGCGCCTAATCCGGCGCTGGAGGCCGTGACGCCCGAGGTCTACATGCCGATGGGCTTGACGGCCGAGAACGTGGCCCAACGCTACGCGGTCTCCCGCGCCGAGCAGGACGCGTTTGCCCTGCGCTCGCACCAGAACGCGGCGGCGGCCATCGCCGGCGGCCGGTTCGCGGATGAGATCGCGCCGGTGGAAGTGGCCATCACCGAACTGGGCGCCGATGGCCGGCCGGCGGAGCGCCGCTTCACGTTTGCGGTGGATGAAGGCCCGCGCCGCGATTCCACGCTGGAGGCGCTGGCCAAGCTCAAGCCGGTCTTTCAGGAGGGCGGCAGCGTCACGGCCGGCAACGCCTCGCAGACCAGCGACGGCGCCGCGGCCGTGGTGGTGATGAGCCGGGAAAAGGCCCAGGCGCTGGGGCTGAAGCCGTGGGCGCGTTTTGTGAGCTTTGCGGTGGGCGGGGTGCCGCCCGAGATCATGGGCATCGGCCCGGTGGCCGCCATCCCCAAGGCGCTCAAGTACGCGGGCCTCAAACTAGACGACATCGGCCTGATCGAGCTGAATGAAGCCTTCGCGGCCCAGGCGCTGGCCGTGGTCAAACAGTTGGAAATCGACCTAGAGCGCGTCAACGTCAACGGCGGTGCCATCGCTTTAGGGCATCCGTTAGGGTGTTCGGGCGCCAAGCTCACCGTGACCCTGCTGAACGAGATGCGCCGGCGTGGGACGCGCTATGGCATGGTGACCATGTGCATCGGCGGCGGGCAGGGCGCGGCCGGCGTTTTTGAATTGAGTGATTGACGATTGGTGATTGATGATTGGTGATTGATGATCAGGCCTCTGCAATCCGCAATCAACAATCAACAACTCGCAAAGATACCATGCCGAATTTCGACCTCCCCAACAAAGTCGCCCTCATCACCGGCAGTTCGCGCGGCATCGGTGAGGCCATTGCCCGCGCCTACGCCGCCGCCGGCGCCCGGGTCGCCATTGTCAGCCGTTCGTTGGAGACCGCTCAGCCGGTGGCGGACTCGATCAACGCCGCCGGTGGCACCGCCCTGGCCGCGGCCTGCCACACCGGCCGGCACGAGCAGGTCACGGCCCTGGTGCAGACCGTGCAGGAGCGCCTCGGGCCGGTGGATATCGCCGTCAATAACGCGGCCACCAACCCGCATTTCGGGCCGTTGTTGGACGCCTCGGATGAGATCTGGCAGAAATCGCTCCAGACGAACGTGCTGGGCTACCTGTGGCTGGCGCAGGCCGTGGCGCCGGCCATGCTGGCGCGCGGCGCCGGCAAGATCATCAATATCAGTTCGGTGGCCGGCCTCAAGCCCGGCGCCCAGATGGGCGTGTACAGCGTCACCAAGGCCGCCATCCTGATGCTCACCCAGGTCCTGGCGGCGGAACTCGGGCCGCGCGGCGTGCAAGTCAACGCCATTGCCCCCGGCGTCATCCAGACCAAATTCAGCACGCCGCTGTGGAGCAACCCGGCCCTGGCCGCCGGCGTGCAGGAGCGGGCGGGGCGCATCGGCCAGCCGGACGATGTGGCCGGCGCCGCGCTCTTCTTGGCTTCGCCGGCCGCGGACTACGTGAATGGCGAAACGCTGATCGTGGACGGCGGCTTGATGACGGCCGGCGGGCTGTAAAGGGCGCCACGAAATGCACGAACTACACGAAGATTTCAGAAACGCGCCGGCGTGAAATTCGTGGCTGAAATATCGGCTTCGCTGCTGTAAAGAGCGCCACGAAATGCACGAACTACACGAAGATTTCAGAAACGCGCCGGCGTGAAATTCGTGGCTGAAATATCGGCTTCGCTGCTGTAAAGGGCGCTTAGAAAAGCACGCATTACACAACGATCCGAGAAATTCGTGCATTCGTGAAATTCGTGGCAGAAACACAGGGTCTTACTATGGAACTCAACCAGCAACTTGAAACGGTCAACGCCTTTGTGCGCGAGGAGTTATTCCCGCTGGAGCCGGCCTTCCTGCGCGAGGGGTTCACGGCCATTGAGCCAGCCTTGCAGACCGCGCGCCAGAAGGTGAAGGCGCTGGGCCTGTGGGCGCCGCCGCTGCCGGCCGAGTACGGCGGGCTGGGCCTGGAATTGCAGGCTTTCGCGCGTTTAAGCGAGGCCCTGGGCCGCTCACCCTTCGGCCACTACGTTTTCAACTGCGCCGCGCCCGATATCGGCAATATGGAGGTCCTGCTGGCGCACGGCACGCCGGCGCAGAAAGAGCGCTGGTTGAAGCCTCTGGCCGCCGGCCGGCTGCGCTCCTGCTTTGGCATGACCGAGCCCGAGCACGCCGGCTCCAACCCGGTCTGGCTGAGCGCCACGGCTGTGCCGGACGGCGCGGACTATGTGATTAACGGCCACAAGTGGTTCGCCACTGCCGCGGATGGCGCCGCTTTTGCCATCGTCATGGCCGTCACGGACCCGCACGCCGCCAAGCTGCACCAGCGCGCCAGCCAGATTATCGTGCCGCTGGATACGCCCGGCGTGACGGTGAGCGCCATCCCCATTATGGGCGAGGCCGGCGCTGGCTGGCTGAGCCACGGCGAACTGCGCTTTGAGAATTGCCGCGTGCCGCAGACCAACCGCCTGGGCGCGGAAGGCGCGGGTTTTGCGCTGGCCCAGGAACGCCTGGGGCCGGGCCGCATCCACCACTGCATGCGCTGGATCGGCATCGCCGAGCGCGCTTTTGACCTGCTGTGCCGGCACGCCGCCACGCGGGAGCTGGCCCCCGGCCGGCCGCTGGCCCAGCAGCAGATCGTCCAACACTGGATCGCCGACAGCCGGGCCGAGATCAACGCCAGCCGCCTGCTGGTGCTGGACGCGGCCGCCCGCATTGACGCGGTCGGAACCCGCGCCGCGCGCGTGGAGATCTCCACCATCAAATTCTTCGTCGCCAATATGCTGCAGCGGGTGCTGGACCGGGCGATCCAGACGCACGGCGCCTTGGGGATCACGGACTACACCGTGCTGTCGTTCTGGTATCGGCATGAGCGCGCCGCCCGCATCTACGACGGCCCCGATGAAGTTCACCGGGCCGTGGTGGCGCGGGCGGAGCTCAAGAAGTACGGGGTGGATATTCAGATCCTCGGCTGACCGGCGCCGCCGGCCTCAATAAAAAGACCACGCTGGCGGGCGTGGTCTTTTGCGTTTCAAGGCGGGTCGCCGGCGGCTTGGGCCGGAGGGGCCGGCGGCGGATCGGCGGGAGGCGCGGGGGCCGGCGGCGGATCGGCCTCCACCGGTCTCACCAATTGGACTTTCAGGCTGTCCTGTGCGCGGCGCAAGCCTTCCGCTACGGCGATGGACATGCGCTCAATCTGCTCTTGCCGGTCGCGCTCGGCCTGCTGCTTGGCCTTCAGCGCCGCGATCTTCTTCCAATAGCCCTGGAGTTGGGCCTTGACGCCCACCGGGTCCTGGATGCCGTACATCGTCATCGCGAACTCGCCGCTGGTGGTCCGCAGGGTCAGATCGCCCACGGTGAAGATCCGCAGGAAGCGCAGCGGCTTGAGGACGGTGATGAGGGTGTTGAGCAGGCCCAGGGTGTTGACGGACGAGGAGCCTTCCGCCGCGTCGCGCCGGG